>CATJNN010000154.1 GCA_949742185.1 uncultured Clostridia bacterium
ATAGTATCAGATGTTTGTCAAACATTTTCGGATGAATTATCATAAATATAAATAAATAGTTTTGTTATACATTTTTAAATATTAATCCAGTATTGAGACCAAAGGAAAAGCATTTCTGAGGCTTGATTGAGATCTATATCTTCTTTGTTTTTTAGCATAGTAAATATATTAATAATGTCCCGTTCTCTTTCGTGCGAAGCGTCTAATAAATCTTTCCGGCGCTTAATATATTTGCCATGTTGTTTAAAATAAATTGCCTGTACTACAAACGATGCCGTTTTATACAAATTCAATAAAATCTGTGAACTTTTTTCATGGAGCATATTATGCACACAACCATGATAAATATTGCATGCACCAATTTTAATTGCTCTATCAACAGCTGCGCCGTCGATATGCTCAAGCAGACTGTCGAGGTTGCCCTGTATAGGCGTTGTATCATGATAAAGCTGAAAAAGGTCGGATACATCCCAATTTAAAAGCTCCTGTCTGCCTGAAAAAAAACCGCATATAAGCTCGCGGTGTTGTAATGTGTTAAGCATCTTGTCATACGACCGGATATCCGCAGGATACAGTTTGTCAAGAATTACAACCAAATCAATATCACTTTTTTCAGTTGCTTCTCCACGCCCGTAGCTTCCCTGCAAACCCACAAACCATACGCGTTCTCCAAAGACGTCTTCAAGATTTTTTAGAAAATGGTTTAACCATGTATTAATTTTAATCATATATTTTGCCTCCAAACTATCTTTGCAGATATTATACCACAAATAAATTGGGGCAGCAACGGAGAACTTGTCAAATATATATGTTTATGATATACTGTAAAAAAACAATTAAAGACAAGGAGGAGTTTGCAGTGCCGATTAAAATACCCGATAAGCTTCCCGCAACGCGTCAGCTTCGCAGTGAGAATATTTTTGTTATGAGTGAACGAAAAGCCATGCATCAGGATATACGTCCGCTTAAAATCGCGATTGTAAACCTCATGCCTACTAAAATAGATACTGAAACGCAGCTTTTGCGCCTTTTAAGCAATTCTCCGCTGCAGGTTATGATAGATTTTATTCGTATGGATACGCATGACAGTAAAAATACACCGGCAGAACATTTGGCGGCATTTTATACTACATTCGATGAAATATGCCGTTCCAAATACGATGGGATGATTATAACTGGAGCGCCTGTTGAAAAATATAATTATGAGGAGGTTGACTACTGGAACGAGCTTGCGAGGATTATGGAATGGAGCAAAACGCATGTTACGTCGACTCTGCATATCTGCTGGGCGGCGCAAGCGGGACTGTATTATCATTACGGAATACCAAAATATGAGCTGGACAAAAAGTGCACCGGTATTTTTGCTCATAAAATTAATCGTCCCACATCAAAGCTTGTTCGAGGGTTCGACAATACTTTTTACGCGCCCCATTCGCGCAATACCGAGGTTCGCAGAGAGGATATTAAAAAGGTTAAAGAGCTTGAAATACTTGCCGAGTCGGACGAAGCGGGAGTATATATAGTATTCACTAAAGGCGGGCGAAGGATTTTTGTTATGGGACATTCAGAATATGACGCGGATACGCTTGCAAAAGAATATAGGCGCGATATAGAGCGTGGACTTAATCCGGATATTCCGGCGCATTATTTTCCAAACGACGACCCGCGCCGCGCCCCGCAGATGAACTGGCGTTCGCATGCAAGCCTGCTGTTTTCAAACTGGCTTAATTATTTTGTGTATCAGATTACTCCATATGATATTGATAGTATTCAGTAGAAATTATTTTTTGAAATTTTAAGTTTTTGCTCGCATTGCAAATATAAAAAGAACTCAACGGCATTATGCGCGTTGAGTTCTTTTTGAGTATTCATCAATAAAATTTCATAAAAGAAGCACGGATATTAGATTTTGATATATTCTGTTATATACGTTGCATAGTTAGAACAAAAAAACAGCCTAAAGGCTGCTTTATATGTCGTTTATCAAACGGCGCGCTGTACCTTGCCGGAGCGCAGACAGCGTGTGCAAACATGCATGGTTTTTACAGAACCGTTAACCATAGCGCGAACTTTTCTAACGTTCGGCTTCCAAGCTCTGTTGCTTCTTCTGTGCGAATGGCTGACTTTAATACCAAAGGTAACGCCTTTGCCGCAAACATCGCATTTTGCCATGTGAAAACACCTCCTAAAAAATTTGCTATCAAAACAAATATATTCTACCATAACTTTTTTATAATTGCAAGTATTTTTTGAAATTTTATTTATATGACGAAAATAATAAAAATATGTTTGAAATATAGGTGCTGTTAATGTATAATATAAAATGAGTATATTTATAAGGAGAATTATGACATGACTGAGGCTATGTTTTCCATTCCGCTTAATCAGGTTATTGATGAATTTCAGCTGGAAAAAATATTTGTCGCGAGCGATATTGACGAGGTGGAGGTATCCAGCTCGGATGTAAACCGTCCCGCGCTGCAAATCGCGGCATTTTACGATTATTTCAATCACAAGCTTCTACAGGTGCTCGGTAAGGTTGAAATAACTTATCTTAATCAGTTCGCCAGCGAAGGAAGATGGCGCATGCTGGAAGCGTTATTTGAAAAAAAGCTTCCGGCTGTTATTATAACGCGCGGTATGCAGCTTTGCCCTGAAATGATGGAGATGGCTGAAAAGTACAATACAACGCTTCTGCGCACTGAGGAATCAACGTCGAGTTTTATGAGCGCTGTTATACGGTATCTGAATGTGCAGCTTGCGCCGCGCCAGACGCGTCATGGCGTACTTGTTGAGGTTTACGGCGAGGGCATACTAATAATGGGTGAGAGCGGCGTTGGAAAAAGCGAGACGGCGATTGAGCTTGTAAAGCGAGGTCATCGTCTTGTTGCGGACGACGCGGTTGAGATTAAGCGTGTTTCGGACAGAACGCTAGTCGGTTCGCCGCCGGAGGTTTTAAGGCATTTAGTGGAACTGAGAGGTATCGGAATAATAGACGTTAAGGAAATTTTCGGTATAGGAGCAGTTAAAGCGACAGAAAATATAGATATGATTATTCATCTGGAACCATGGGACGAAACAAAACAGTATGACAGACTTGGTCTTATGGATGAATATACGAATATTATGGGAATTAACGTGCCGTCGGTTACAATCCCGGTTAAAATCGGACGTAACCTTGCTGTTATAGTAGAGGTTGCGGCCATGAATAACAGGCAGAAGAATATGGGATACAATGCCGCAGTGGAGCTTAACAACAGGCTTACTCGACAGATGGAACAGGCGATGAACGGATAATTAACGCTGAAAAGAGGTTTATACGAATATGGTGAAAATATTAACGGATACGCATTGTCACACCTGTGCGAGCACGCATGCATACAGTACGATAAAAGAGAATGCGGAAATAGCGGCGTCGCGGGGGATGGAGGCGATAGCCATAACGGACCATGCTCCTGAAATTCCGGACGCGCCTCATATATGGCATTTTGAAAATCTATCGGCAATACCGCGTGAGATTGCGGGCGTTAAAATTTTATACGGCGTTGAAGCGAATATTATTGACGACAGCGGCAAAATTGATATGCCGGAATATCTATTGAAAAAGCTTGATATAGTCGTTGCGAGTATCCACAATCCGTGCTTTTACGGAACAAAGGATAGGGCGGACTATGCGGACACATATCTTGGAGTGTTGGACAACCCGTATGTTGATATTATAGGACACAGCGGCTCGGCAAATTATCCGTATAGTCATGACGAGGTGTTATTAAAGGCGAAAAAGCTGCATAAACTGATAGAAATTAACGCTCATTCATTTATTGCCAGAAAGCAGAGCGTGGAGAACTGCCGCGCGATTGCTCAAAGATGTAAAGAGCTTGACGTGGGGATTGCGGTTAATTCAGACGCGCATATATGTTTTGACACAGGCGAATATTCGCATGCGCTTAAAATGCTGGCAGAAATTGAATTTCCCGAAGAGCTTATAATGAACAGAGATTTGCGCACATTAAAGGAATACTTTGCGCCGCGCAAAACTATATACGGATAGGAGAGGGATTGTGGCAGATTGGAAAGAGCGGCTAAAAAACGCCGCGGAGGCGGTTTTGTTTGATGAGCCGATGAAAAATCATACGTCGTTTAAAATCGGAGGACCGGCGGACGCGCTTGTGTGCGCGCAGTCGGAGGACGAGATTCAAAGCGTTCTGGAGCTTTGCCGCACGGAAAGCGTGCCGTGTATGGTTATGGGAAACGGCTCTAACATGTTGGTAAGCGATAAGGGTATAGAGGGCGTCGTTATTAAAATCGGGGAATCTATGTCTGCGGTGTCTGCTGAGGGAGTGCAGGTTACCGCTCAGGCGGGAGTGGTTCTTGCCAAGCTTGCGAACACCGTGTGCAAAAAAGGACTTTCGGGGCTTGAATTTGCCGCGGGAATACCGGGCGCGCTTGGGGGAGCTTTGTATATGAACGCGGGAGCATATGGCGGAGAAATGAAAGACGTTGTTCGTTCGGTGCGTTATATAAATGAAAAAGGCGATATTTGTACAGCCGAGGGCGGCGAGCTTGATTTCGGGTATCGGCATAGTATGTTTTCGGAACGCGGCTGTGTGATACTTTCGTGTGTTATGGAGCTTTCGGAGGATAACGAGGAGGATATACGGGCGCGAGCCGCTGAGTTTAACCGCAGACGCGCCGAGAAACAGCCTTTGTCTATGCCGAGCGCGGGAAGCACATTCAAGCGTCCCGAGGGATATTTTGCGGGCAAGCTGATTGAGGACGCAGGGCTTAAAGGATATGCTGTAGGCGGTGCGCAGGTGTCGGAAAAGCATTCGGGTTTCGTGGTGAATACTGGCGGCGCGACGGCTCAAGACGTGCTTGACCTGATTGAATATATACAAAAAACTGTCTATGATAAATTTAACGTCAGTTTAGAAACCGAGGTTAGACTAATTGGACGTCAGGGCAGATAAAAAAATAAATCGCAGCGGAAAATAGCCGCGAAGGTTTGCGGCTTGAAAACAAAGGACGGAGGAAATATGCAGTTTACAGTTGTAACAGGGCTTTCAGGGTCGGGAAAAACACAGGTGGTGCGCTTTCTGGAGGATAAGGGCTATTTTTGCATTGATAATATGCCGCCCATGCTGCTTCCGAAATTTGCAGAAATGTTTTTCACAGCGAGCGGAAAATTTGAGCATGTGGCGTTTGTAATTGACATACGCGTCGGAGATATGTTTACTCAACTTTTAGATCAGTTAAAGCTTTTAAAAGACAACGGCTACGAATACACTTTGCTGTTCCTTGACGCGGACGATAAAACGCTTGTAAAACGTTATAAAGAAACGAGGCGCACGCATCCGATTGCGAGCAATAAAGGGCTTTTAGACAGCATTGCGCAGGAGCGTAAAATGCTGGGCAGATTGTATGCGGAAGCGGATTATGTGATAAACACTTCCGATTTGTCCGTGGGGGATTTATTTGGTAAACTGCAAAAGATTTTTAATAACGATACAGTAACGGAAAATACGATTGCTATAAACGTTATGGCGTTTGGGTTTAAATACGGCGTGCCTCTTGACGCGGACCTTATGTTTGACGTGCGCTGTTTCCCGAACCCGTTTTACATAGACGAGCTGAAGGAGCTGACGGGAAACGACAAGCCCGTGCAGGATTATGTTATGAGCTTTTCAGACGCGTCGGCGTTTATGGATAAATTGTACGACATGATGAAATTTTTAATTCCGCTGTATGCCGAAGAAGGCAAGCCGACGCTCACGATAGCTATAGGCTGTACAGGCGGACGGCACAGGAGCGTTACCATGGCAAATATGCTGGGCGATATGCTTAAAAACGACGGATGTGACGTATCGGTCAATTACAGGGATATTGAAAAAGGTAAAAATCAATAAATGGAGCTGATTTTGTGAGAACCGAGAGAACCGATAAAAAGGTAGTCGCTATAGGCGGCGGAACGGGGCTTTCCACCATGCTCCGCGGTTTAAAGCTGTACACTAAAAATATAACGGCGATTGTCACGGTTGCCGACGACGGCGGTTCGTCCGGCAAGCTGAGAAGCGATCTTGGTATGCTACCGCCGGGAGATATAAGAAACTGTATATCCGCGCTGGCTGAGACGGAGCCGATTATGCGGGAGCTTTTGAATTACCGCTTTTCAGACGGCGGATTGGCGGGGCATTCGTTCGGAAATCTGTTTTTGGCGGCTATGAACGGAATGTCTAAAAGCTTTGATGAAGCAGTGCAGAAGGTGAGCGACGTTTTAGCCGTTGTCGGGCGCGTGCTGCCGGTTACTAATGAAAACGTGACTTTGCACGCGGAGCTTGAAAACGGCGGGATTATAGACGGCGAATCCATGATAGGGCATCGGGGTGAAAAAACGGGCGCGATACGCAGGGTTTGGCTTGCGCCTGATAAACCTCAGCCGGTAGAGGACGCTATATGGGCTATAATCGACGCTGATATTATAGTGTTGGGACCGGGCAGTTTGTATACAAGTATTATTCCGAATCTGCTGGTGGACGGAATTGCGGATGCGATTCAAAAGAGCAAGGCAGTGAAGATTTATGTCTGCAACATAATGTCGCAGTCTGGAGAGACGGAAGGATACACCGCACACGACCACTTGCGCGCTATTGAACGCCATACATATGATGGGATTGTCGATTTTGTTATTGCCAATAATGAGAAAATTCCAAAGTCTCTTCTAGAGAGGTATACCGAGGAGAACTCTTATATGGTTCCTATTGACGAGGAGAGCTTCACAGGCGGCACAACGCTTGTGCAGGGGAATTTGCTGCTTGTGAAGGACGAACAGATACGTCATAATTTCAGCCGTTTAGCAAGGGCAGTCATGCTTTTGGAAAAATGGGTTTATATGGATAGAAAACGAACGGAGAAAAGAATCTGATGTCATATGCAACAGAAGTGAAAAAACAGCTTTGCGCCGTGCCGGCAGAATGTCCGTACTGCACGGCGGCGGAGCTTGCGGGAGTTATGGAGCTTTCGGCGCGCTCGGTTGGCGATGCGCTCAGGTGTACAACAGAGAATGCGGGAATTGCGGAAAGGCTTATGAATGATTTTAAAACCGCTGTTGGATTTTTGCCCGAGCTTGAGCAGTCGGGAAAGCTGTATCATCTGACGGTACGCTCATCTGACGAGCTTGTGAATATAGCGGACAGGCTGTGCTTAATGTGCGAACCGCAGTTATTTAATGAGATAATACCGTTTAACTGCTGTGCCGCGTCTTATGTGCGAGGCGGTTTTTTGGGCGGCGGCTCGGTAAACGACCCTCAGAAAAGCTATCACATAGAATTCGGAACCAAATATGATATAGCAGCCGAGCACTTGCGTATGGCGCTTGAGCGGCTTAAGCAGCGAGTGAAAATAACGCGCCGGAAGGACGGGTATGTTGTATATGCGAAAGAGTGCGAAACCGTGGCGCAGATTTTAACCGCTATGGGCGCGGGCATCGGGGTTATGGAGCTTTATAATATTCAAATTGAAAAGGAAATGAGAAATGCGGTGAACAGACAGGTAAACTGCGAGACTGCAAATGTTGACAAGGTTGTGCGCGCGTCGGTACGTCAGCTTGACGCAATAAGAAAGATAGAAAAAACATATGGACTTGATTTTTTGCCGGATACTTTAAAGGAAGCAGCTGAAATCCGCAGGGAATATCCTGACGAGAGTTTAAAGGAGCTGGCGGAAAGGCTCGGAATAGGTAAATCTGGCGTAAATCACAGATTTGCGAGGATAATTGAGATTGCAGAGGATTTATAATCGCGCCCGATTTGGAGGAGACGAGAATGGATTTTCAGAATATAAAAGATGTTTGGGTGATTAGTTTTTTTATATCCGCTATATTAATGACTGCGACAGGAATCTTGACAAAAAACTTTGCCAGACCGAAATATGCACAATTTATCCCTTGTATGATATGTTTATTTATAATGTTATTGTTCGGAATTTTAATTTTATTTCCAAATGGAACAGGCGGGTATACTCAGCTTGAATATTTTATGATTGTGTCATACGCTTTTTGGGCATTTGCATTCACAGTTGTCGGACAAGCGGTTATTGTTCAAATAAAAATAATAAAAAAACACTATAACAAGTATTAAGATTTTATGAGAAAGGAGTGCGCATATGGAATTTGCGCATTTGCACGTTCACACGGAATATAGTCTGCTTGACGGCGCGGCGGACATAAAAGGGCTGATTGCCCGCGTTAAAGAGCTTGGAATGAAGCATATAGCTATTACCGATCACGGAGCGATGTACGGGGCGGTTGATTTTTATAAAGAAGCGACGGCGCAGGGGATTCATCCTGTAATTGGCTGCGAGGTTTATGTCGCGCCCCGTTCGCGTACAGATAAGTCGCATGAGTACGACAGAACTTCGTGTCATTTAATTTTGCTTGCTGAAAATGAAGTTGGTTATAAAAATCTTATATATCTTGTGTCAGAGGGTTTTATAAACGGTTATTATTATAAGCCCCGTATTGATTTTGAACTGCTTTCCGAGCACAAGGACGGACTTATTTGTTTGTCCGCATGTCTTGCGGGAGAGGTTGCCCGTGCCCTGACAAACGACGATTACGACGGAGCGAAAAAAATTGCTGAAAAATACAAGGAGCTGTTTGGCAAAGACCATTATTATCTTGAAATACAAGACCATAGTCTTTCCGAGCAGAAAAAAATAATCCCGCTTATATTGAAGCTTGGTAAAGAGCTTGACTTAGACGTTGTCGCGACTAATGATTTGCATTATATCCGCCGCGAAGACGCTCCGTATCAGGATGTTTTGATGTGCATACAGATGGAAAAAACCGTGGACGACCCCGACCGCATGCGGTTTGAAACGGACGAGTTTTATCTGAAATCTCCGGAGGAGATGGCGGAGCTGTTTTCGTATGCGCCCGAAACGCTTGAAAATACGGTTAAAATAGCGGAAAGATGTCATTACAACTTTGATTTTGATTCGCGCCATCTGCCCGAATACGAAGTTCCGGACGGAAAGGACGCGTTTGAATATTTGCAGGAGCTTTGTTATGCGGGACTTGAGGAGAAGTATGAAGCGATAACGGACGAGCTTCGCGAAAGACTCGATTACGAGCTTGGCGTTATAAAAAGCATGGGTTTCGTTGATTATTTTCTTATAGTATGGGATTTTATAGATTTTGCTCGGAAAAACGGCGTTATGGTGGGACCGGGTAGAGGGTCGGCTGCCGGAAGCATTGTTGCGTACACGCTGTCCATAACTACTATTGACCCGATACGCTATCAGCTTATTTTTGAACGGTTCTTAAATCCCGAACGCGTGAGTATGCCTGATATTGATACTGACTTTGCGCCGGAGGGACGGCAGAAAGTTATAGACTATGTAATTCAGAAATACGGCGAGGACTGCGTGGCGCAAATTATAACGTTCGGTACTATGAAAGCGCGTCTTGCCATACGCGATGTGGGTCGCGCGCTTGATATTCCATATGCCGACGTTGACAGGGTGGCAAAGCTTGTGCCGCGCGATTTGGGCATGACGATTGACAACGCGCTTAAAGTGAGCAGCGAGCTTATGAGCACGTATAACACGGACCTGCGTGTGAAAAAACTTATTGACACCTCGCGCGCTTTAGAGGGGCTTCCGAGGCACGCGTCCACGCATGCGGCGGGCGTTGTTATAACGAGCGAACCGATTGTGTCGTACGTGCCTCTTCAGACAAATAACGACGTGCTCACAACTCAGTATACGAAAGATACGGTTGAGGACTTAGGGCTTTTAAAAATGGATTTTTTGGGGCTTAAGAACCTTACTATTATTGAAAATGCGCGGAATATTATTGAAAAGACACGCGGAATTAAGCTTGACATTGACAATATTGACTATAATGTTAAAGAGGTTTATGAAACTATAAGCGATGGAAATACAGACGGTGTTTTCCAGATGGAAAGTGCGGGTATGAAGTCGTTTATGAAGGAACTTCGCCCTGACTCGCTGGAGGATATTATAGCGGGCATTGCGCTGTACCGTCCCGGTCCTATGGATCAGATACCACGGTATATCAGCAATAAAAAGCATCCTGAAAATGTGCGGTATAAGCATCCGCTTCTGGAAAATATATTAAACGTAACCTACGGCTGCATGGTTTATCAGGAGCAGGTATTGGAGATTGTGCGCGTGCTTGCGGGATATTCGCTTGGCAGAGCGGATTCCATGAGGCGAGTGATTTCCAAGAAAAAAGTTGGCCAGATGCAGGTGGAAAGACAAAATTTCATATACGGTCTTAAAGACGACGATGGTAATGTGATTATAGACGGATGCATTGCGCGCGGTATTGACGAGCAGACGGCAATAGCGATTTTTGACGAAATACGCGACTTTGCAAATTATGCGTTTAACAAGTCCCATGCGGCGGCATACGCCTTTATATGTTACCAGACGGCATATCTCAAAACGATTTATCCGATTGAGTTTATGGCGGCGCTTATATCAGGCGCGGAAAGCGCTGAAAAAATAAACGAATATCTTTTAAACTGCAGGGAGATGGGTATTGATTATCTGCCGCCGGATATAAATAAAAGCACGGAGTCGTTCAGCGTGGAAGGGAATTGTATTCGTTTTGGATTGTCGTTTGTTAAGAACGTCGGACGCACATTTGTTATGCAGATTGTTGAAGAGCGGAGAAGAAACGGAGATTATGCAAGTTTTTCCGATTTTATAACGCGTATGGCAGGCTATGATATGAATAAACGCTCAGTTGAGGGACTTATAAAATGCGGAGCTTTTAATTCTATGAACTTAAAGCGTTCTCAGCTTCTGGCGGTTTACGAGCAGGTTATAGACGGAACGGCAAAATCGCAGAGAGATAATGTGGCGGGTCAGATGTCGCTGTTTGATTTTGAGGAAACGCCGGGAGTGCAGGAGGTTGATTTCCCGGATGTGGAGGAATATCCGAAAAATGTGCTTTTGAAAATGGAAAAGGAGACAATCGGTATTTACCTGTCCGGACACCCCATGGAAGAATATATGGACAAAGCGGCAAAACTTACAACCTGCAATATAGGCGCTGTTTTAAGCAGTGTTGAGAAGGACGAGCACGGAAGCTATCAGCCTGTGCAGGGCGGCGTTTCAGACGACCAGAGAGTCACGGTGTGCGGTATTATAGGAGCGCGCAAAAATAAGACGACGCGCAAAAACGCGCAAATGGCGTTTATTGATTTGGAGGATATATACGGGACGGTTGAAGCGCTTGTTTTCCCAAAAATTCTGGAGCAATACAGCGGACTTCTGCAGGAGGAAAATATAGTTGTAATCACAGGCAGGGTAAGCTTTCGAGAGGATGAAGAACCTAAGATTCTTTGCGAAAGCGTACAGCTTCTTTCAGAGGTTCAGCCGCAGAAAAAGCTTTATATAAATTTTCCGGAAAAGACGAAGCAGGCTTTGGCGCAGGTGCGCAGCGTGGCTATGCAGTATCCCGGAGCGGTTTCCGTTGTGCTTCATTTTGCCGATACCGGCGAATATATGCGCGCTCCGCAGTCTATGTGCATGGAGCTGTCGGATTCTGCGCGTAGGGTTATAAATGCTACATTTGGTGAGAACAATGTAAAAATACAATAAATAGTCCGGCGCAAGTTAATAAAAATGATAAAATACTTATTAAATATACCTGTAAATTTGTACATTTTTTTATTGCATTTTTAATAAAAATAATATAATATTAGTAAAAGAGGATAGGTGAGAATTATGGAGAATGAGGTTTTTGGAAATATGAGCGAATATATTGCGATTAAGGCGCTTGAAAACGGCGTGACGATTATAGGTCTCACCCGCGGACGAGACACGAAATTTCAGCATACTGAAAAATTGGACGCGGGCGAGGTTTTTATTGCGGAGTTTACGGAGATAACCTCGGCGATGAAAATTAAAGGAAAGGCGCAGATTTACACAAAACACGGCATGATTGATACAACTGCGTGATTTGGAGAAAAAGAATGTGGACTGTAATTTATATCACGCAGAATAAAAGCGCGCTTGACAAGCTGCGCGAAGCGTTTGAAAAAAACAGCATTATAATAAAAGTGCGCGAGGTGAATCAAAGCGGTGACAGCTCCGTTTTTGAGGTGCTGGTGCCGGAGTCGGAGATTAGTCAGGCGCATGAAATCTTGCTGGATTTGCAGATAGAAAAATAGGGAGGAACTTTGCATATGAACAGGGACATACGAACAATAGGTGTACTTACCAGCGGCGGCGACGCTCCGGGAATGAACGCGGCAATACGCGCGGTTGTGCGCGTAGGCTGTTATCACGGCTTAAAGGTTATGGGAGTTAAACGCGGATATAACGGGCTTATAAACGGCGATATGATTGAAATGGACGCCAGAAGTGTGTCGGAAACTCTTCAGCGCGGAGGGACAATACTTCAGACGGCGCGTTGTCTGGAGTTTAAAGAGCCGGAATCGGTTAAGCGCGGCGTTGAGATTGCTCGGGTGTTCGGTTTGGACGGCTTAGTGGTAATCGGCGGAGACGGTTCTTTCCGCGGCGCACGCGATTTGTGCGAGGCGGGACTTCCGACAGTCGCAATGCCCGGAACTATTGATAATGATATAAATTGCAGTGAGTATACGGTTGGATTTGACACGTGTCTTAACACTGTGCAGGACGCTATAGATAAAATCCGCGACACTGCAACAAGTCATGAGCGCTGTTCAATAATTGAGGTTATGGGAAGAAACGCCGGATATATCGCAATTTACGCAGGTATTGCGTGCGGTGCTGAAGTTGTGCTTATTCCCGAGGTTCCTGTTGATTTTGACGAGGACGTGCTTCGTCCTATTTTAGAGAGTAAATCAAGAGGCAAGAAGCATAGTATTATAATTGTTGCCGAAGGAGTTGGCGGCGTTATAGAAATGGCGAAGGAAATTGAAGAAAAAACAGGCATTGAATCACGTGCGACAATTCTTGGGCATGTTCAGCGCGGAGGAAGCCCTTCTGTTCGCGACCGCGCTGTTGCAAGCCAGATGGGCGGCATGGCGGTTGAGCTTTTGCTCGAAGGAAAAAGCAACCGTGTGCTATGTATGCAGCAGGGGAAGGTGACAGATGTTGATATTATGGAAGGCTTGAATATGAAAAAGCACTTGCCGCGTGAACTTGTTGAGCTTTGTAAAAAGCTTGCCGTATAATTAAAGTTATAAAAACGCTCGTTTCATTATGAAACGAGCGTTTTTTGTTAACTTGCGCTATGAGCTGAAAACAAAAATAACTCGGAGTCCGACGCTCCGAAATTATTTTTATTTTGTTGTTTTTAAAGTAATCATAAAATAATTAATGACTGTAAGTTTTATAATCGCGTTTTCGGCATACAGCAAAAAAATTCAGATTAAAAATTATTAAACACAAATTTTCCGCTTTCGGTGAGTTCATCGTCGCTTATGCCGTCGTTTAGATTTGCATTGTTTTTGAGTGCGGCGGAGCTTTCATTTTTATCACACAACGACCAGTTCGCCCAGCTTATACCCCGCTCGTTCATAAAATCAATCCATTTTTTTGCTTCGTCAAGGTAAACGCCGCCGTTTCCATCCGCCGAGCTTGTTCCCCATTCTGAAACAAACACCGGCAATCCGCATTCGGCAATGCGCTGTCTGAGCCAATCAGTATGCGTGCCCGCATAGAAATGACATGTGTACATAAGGTTTTCGCCGTTCAAAGGATTTTTTGCCGCTTCGTGTAAATCCTGACTCCATGTTGGCGAGCCTACCAATATAATACCGTTGCTGTTTTCGCGTATTACCGATATTATTCTTTCCGCATACGGACGCACATTTTCGTTCCATGTTATATTGCCGTTCGGTTCGTTGCATATTTCATATATCACGGCAGGACTGTCTTTGTATCGCGCAGACATCTCTGCAAAAAACTGCTCCGCTTCCTCCGCATGGGTGAGGGGGTTGCCATCGGATAGAATATGCCAGTCTATTATAACATACATATCCTGACCGATTGCGCTGTCTACTGCGCGAATGAGAGTGTCTTTAACGGTTTTGTCCGCAATATACCCGCCCTCGTCTGTATACATAGCGCAGCGAAATAAATTTGCTCCTCGGTCGGCGATAGCTTTAACAGCATTGCCGGATGCAAAATTGCCGAACCATTGAAGACCATGGCTTGACATGCCGTGAAGCACGACAGTGTCGCCGCGTTCGTTAACCAAGCGCGTACCTTCAACGCTCAGATATCCGTTTTCACTGACGCCGCCTGTTCGTAAAGTTATCGGTTTTGTTGTTTGAGACGCGGGCGGCTCGTATGGAGTAAGTCCGCCTTTAATATTTGCTGCGCGCATAATAATCGCGCATGCTTCGGCGCGCGTGAGCGATGACTTTGGATTGAGGTTGCCGTTTTCGTCGCCAAATATTACATTTTCACTGTATGCCGCTATAACGCTGTCATAATAGCGACCGTCCAGTTTGGCAAAATCTCTTACCGCCGTGCTGACGTTATTGTAGTCGCCACTGCGGCCAGGAAGAAACGCTTTCATAACAATTTTAATAGAAAGCTGACGATTTATAGGCTCGTCGTATGTTTCACCGGTGGGAGGTATTTCGTCCCAGTCAAAAAAACCGGCTTTTAAAGCTGATTGTACCATTCCATCCGCCCAGTGCTTGTTTCCGCTGTTATTTTCTTTTAAGCCGCTCACTCTGCAGACTACCGATACAAGCTCCGCGTTTGTTATGATGTCCGACGGACGAAAAGAGCCGTCGTCATAGCCTTTGAGATAGCCCTGCCGTGTCATTTCCGATACATTGTCATAATACCAGTCGCCTCTGTTAACATCCGAGAAAGCGTGTGCTTGAGTAAATATGGATATTATTAATATAAATATTAGAAATAATACTTTTCTTTTCATAAAACAGCCCCCTTTATATTAATTTTATCATATATATTTTGTTTTTTCTACATATTTTATAGATAATATTATGATATTATTTGCTTTTGATTAATTGTTTTTATACTGTGTCATATCTTTTCTTTTTGTACATATACATATAAAAGAAATTGTACTATGTATAAAAAAAGAGGAGGATATACAATATGGCGGAGTATAACATATACGGCGATATAGCGGAGCGAACCGACGGCTATATCATGCTCGGCGTGGTAGGGCCTGTGCGCACCGGAAAGTCCACGTTTATAAAACGGTTCATGGATTTGCTGGTAATTCCGAATATCGAAAACGCGTATCAGGCTGAACGTACGCGCGACGAGCTTCCGCAGTCTGCGGGAGGACGAACCATAATGACTACGGAGCCGAAGTTCATTCCGAATGAGGCGGTTGAAATATCGCTTGGCGACAATGCAAAATTTAAAGTTCGCATGGTTGACTGCGTGGGATACATAGTTGACGGTTCTCTCGGATATATAGAAGACGATTCGCCGCGAATGGTGAACACACCGTGGTTTGACCATCCGGTTTCGTTCCATGAGGCGGCAGAGATTGGCACAAAAAAGGTAATAACTGAGCATTCAACAATAGGTCTTGTTGTGACAACAGACGGAAGCATAACAGAGATTGACCGTGAGGATTATGTTCAGGCGGAGGACCGTGTTATCGGCGAGTTAAAAGACATCGGAAAGCCGTTTATAATTCTTTTGAATTCGGTAAATCCAAACGGAGCGTCGGCAAAAAAGCTGGCGGGCGAGCTTCGTCATAAGCACGGCGTACCTGTGCTGGCAGTAAACTGCGAGCAGCTTGACGCGTCTGATATTAACGACATAATTGAAACAGTGCTGTTTGAATTTCCGCTTCGCGAAATCCAAATCCGTATACCAACATGGATTGAGACTCTTCCGCGCGACCATTGGCTAAGAAGCTCTGTTTATCAAACGGTGTTCGAGCATATTGACAGTGTTAAAAAAATACGCCACACCCGTAAACTTGCGGAAGATATGTGCACTTGCGAATATGTGGAGAAATGCGGAATAGACGGTATTGATCTCGGCGTTGGAAACGTTGTAATCGACGTTACTCCAAGACAGAATTTATTTTATCAGATTTTGGGAGAAATGTCCGGTTTTGAAATTGAAGACGAAGAAAAGCTTATAACTCTTATTAAGGATTTAGCAAAAACAAAAGCTGAATATGATAAGGTTGCGTTTGCACTGCATGAGGTGCGCGAACGCGGCTACGGTATTGTGTCGCCCAGTACAGACGAGCTTACTCTTGACGAGCCGAAAATCGTAAAGCAGGGCGGTCGCTACGGCGTCAAGCTCAAAGCCTCCGCCCCGTCTATACATATGATTAAGGCGGATATTGAAACAGAGGTAAGTCCGATTGTGGGCACTGAAAAGCAGAGCGAGGAATTGGTGCGCTATTTGCTTGACGAATTTGAAAACGACCCTGCAAAGATATGGGAGTCAAATATTTTTGGTAAATCTTTGTATGAGCTGGTTAACGAAGGACTCCACAACAAGCTTTCCCGCATGCCCGATACCGCGCGTATGAAGCTTCAGGAGACGCTTCAGCGTATCATAAACGAGGGCAGCGGCGGTCTTATCTGTATCATTCTTTAGCGTGTTGTCCGGAGGTGTTATATGAAAAAGGCGATACTTCCGCTGCTGCTGATTGCGCTTTTAATTGGCGCGTGCGGCGGCGGAATACGCGTACATATAGAAAAAAAGAATTATGAAACCGACAGATTGACTGTAAGCGCGGAGATTCCACAGATTTCAGGAATGAAGCATACTGATTTGCAGGATACAATAAACAATCAATATAAGACGGATATAGATGGATGGATTGCTCAGATACAGACTGAGGCGGATGAGAATCCGAGCAGTAATCCGTATGAACTTGTTGTAACGCAGAGTATAAAAACAAATAAAGACGGATTTTTAAGCATGGTGAGCGAAGTTTATCGCTACACAGGAGGCGCTCATGGAACAACAGCATGGTTAGCTAAAAATATAGACGATAACGCGGGAAAGGTGATAACGCTTGCCGATTTATTTGCCGACGAGGATTATAAAACCGTTTTAAACCGTATAATGCAGCAAATGGTGGAGGAGCATCCCGAGCAGTACGGCGATTTGTGGGAGAAGCCTATTATCGGGGAGGAGCAGGGATTTTATATAGAGAATAAGCGGCTTGTGATATATTATCCGCCGTATGAGCTTTCATATTACGCAAGAGGTTTTGTTGAGTTTCCTATTGCTTTAAAGGATATAGAAACTTATTTGAATCCTGAATATAAGTTTTTGGCTTAAACTGAAACATACTTATACCATAGACATCAACAGAGATATATGATAAAATATTTATAAACATGTTAATGTGTATGGAGGAGTTATGAAACAGATTGCAAAAAATATACGCAGGCGCAGACTGCAGGCGGGCATGTCTCAGGAGCAGCTGGCAAAGCGGCTTGGAGTTTCAAAGGCTACGGTTTCAAATTATGAACGCGGCGTAACAGACCCTTCTCCCGCTGTTATGGAGCAGCTTGCGGATGTGTTTGATGTGGCTGTGAGTTATTTCTTTATGCGTTCTCCCGATATGGATGATATTCCCGCTGAGTTTATTATTGGCGGACTTGACCTTGTGACAGAGGCGTATATGGATGCTTTGGGAAACGTAATGTTGAATATAGTACGGCAGGGCGAGAGCGTAACCTTGACGTATTCTGAGTATAGAAGCGTGTATTTTCGTGTGTGTGCAGAAATGAACGGCGTTTCAGAGTATTTTCTTATGAATAAATGCGATAAGATTCCGGAAAATCACGGCATGATATACGCTTGCGTTAACGGAGCCAACGCGAATATTTATTATTACACAAAACGCGGCGTTATGCATGTGCTAAACGGCGGCGGTAAGCGGTACAGATTAAAGAGCGCTGAAAAGCTGTGCGTTCTCGGCGTAGTGTGCGAGCCGGATTGGGACTGATATGAATATATAAAAAATATCGGAACATATCAATGTTCCGATATTTTTTATATGCGTTTGTACGGCAAACAGCAAACGCAGTTAACAGAAAAGCTTCCCAGACGCTCAATACGTCTGCAGCTATTCACTAATCTTTAATGTTTTATTCAGCCGTAACAGCGTCGCGGTGTGAAAGACTGATTTTGCCGGTTTTCTTGTCAATATCCATAACCTTAACAAGGAAGTTGTCGCCCTCTTTAACAACATCCTCAACCTTTTCCACTCGCTTGTCCGCAAGCTTGGAAATATGGCAAAGTCCGTCTCTGCCGGGAAGGATTTCAACAAATGCACCAAACGCAGTTATAGTCTTGACAACGCCGTCGTATATTTCGCCAACCTCAGGCTCTTTAACAATAAGCTCGATTGCTTTTTGCGCGGCGTTTCCGGACTCTTGGTCTGTTGCAAATATATAAATAGTTCCGTCTTCTTCAATATCAATCTTTGCGCCCGTGTCCGCCACGATTTTTTGAATAACTTTTCCGCCCTGACCGATAACATCACGGATTTTATCAACATCAATCTTCATTGAAGTAACCTTTGGCGCATAAGGAGACAATTCGCCGCGAACTTCAGGAATTGCTTTCAGCAGAACGTCGTCTATAATATGGTATCTTGCGTCGCGGGTTTTTCTGAGAGCCTCTTCAATAACCTCATAGGGCAGACCGTCATTTTTAATATCGACCTGAATTGACGTGATACCGTCTTTAGTACCCGCAACCTTGAAGTCCATTTCACCATAAAAATCTTCAAGTCCCTGAATATCTACCATTGTTGTAAAGCCCGATTCGGTTGTTATTAGTCCGCAGGAAATACCCGCAACAGGTTTTTTGATAGGCACGCCCGCATCCATGAGCGCAAGCGTCGAACCGCACACTGAACCCTGCGAGGTTGAACCGTTTGAGCTTAACACCTCGGATACTACGCGTATCGCATATGGGAAATCCTCTTCGGACGGAAGCACCGGAACAAGCGAGCGTTCTGCAAGCGCGCCGTGTCCTATTTCGCGTCGCCCCGGACCGCGCGACGGACGGGTTTCGCCAACCGAGTATGACGGAAAGTTGTAATGATGCATATAACGTTTGCCCTCTTCCTCGTCAATTCCGTCAAGACGCTGGGTTTCGCTCAGAGGCGCGAGAGTTGCGATAGATAAAACCTGTGTCTGACCGCGGGTGAACATACCGCTGCCGTGAGTGCGCGGCAAAAGCCCAACCTCAGCCGCAAGCGGACGAATTTCGTCAAGTCCTCTGCCGTCAACGCGTCTGCCCTGAACAAGCCAGTCGCGGACGATTTCTTTCTGCATTTTATACAGTATTTCTCCGAGCTGCTCTGACAGGTCTTCAAATTCCTCGCCAAGCTCGTCCATAATTTTATCGGTAATTACGCCCA
The DNA here is from genome assembly GCA_949742185.1 of uncultured Clostridia bacterium. Lineage (GTDB taxonomy): Bacteria > Bacillota > Clostridia > UBA1381 > UBA1381 > CATJNN01. Next base: position 19,370 of record CATJNN010000154.1, read on the forward strand.
TACGCTCGTCGCGGATATTTTTATCGTCTGTATCAAGCGCGTGTTTTATTTCGTCATAATGAGCGGATTTAACCCTATCCCATATATCGTGATTTACAGAATGCGCTTCGTATTCAAACTTCTGCTTGCCAATCTGACTTTGAATATCTGAAATAAAATCGCATATTTCCTGTATTGCCTTATGAGCAAACTTAATGCCCTCAAGCATAACGCTTTCCTCAACCTCGTTCGCGCCCGCTTCAATCATAACAACCTTTTGCTTTGTGCCGGCAACGGTAACAAGCATGTCGCTTTGCTCACGCTGCTCGGCCGTTGGGTTTATCACATATTCGCCGTTCACAAGCCCGAGATGAACTCCGCCTATCGGACCGCTCCACGGAATATCGGATATGGATAACGCAATCGACGTGCCTATTAAAGCCGCAACTTCAGGCGCGTTGTCGTGGTCGACCGACATAACAGTTGCAACAACGGTAACGTCGTTGCGCAAATCCGCCGGAAACAGCGGGCGGATAGGACGGTCTATAACGCGGCTCGTTAAAATTGCTTTTTCAGACGGTTTTCCTTCTCTTTTGATATATCCGCCCGGAATTTTGCCGACCGAATATAGTTTTTCTTCATAATCCACGCTAAGCGGGAAAAAGTCAATTCCATCTCTCGGCGTGCGCGATGCTGTAACGTTCACCATAACGGCGGTATCGCCGTACCGAACCATACAGTTTCCGTTTGCAAGCTGAGCCATTTTGCCTGTTTCAACAACAAGGCGACGACCTGCAAACTTTGTCTCAAATGTTTTAAGCATAAAAAATCTCCTTTTGTATTATATTTTCCACGGCAGATTTTTTAGCAGATAGACACAGCTGCGGACGATTCCGCTGCTCTGTTTATTTGCTAAATAAATCCTCCGCGTTAATTTATACATAAAAGGCAAACGAATACGCATATACTCGTTTGCCCATAGTATATTACTTTCTTAAATTGAGCTTTGCCGCTAAAGCACGGTATCTTTCGATATCCTGCTCCTTCAGATAGTTGATAAGACCGCGTCTTTTACCAACCATCATGAGAAGACCGCGTCTGGAGTGGTGGTCTTTTTTATGAACGTTAAGATGCTCGTTATTAAGATGGTTAATTCTTTCTGTAAGAAGCGCGATTTGCACCTCAGGCGAACCTGTGTCGCCCTCGTGCGTTGCAAAGCTATTAATAATTTCCTGCTTACGCTCTTTTGTCATTGTTTTCACCTCCGTATTTTTTAACTATCCCCAAGCTCTGAGAAGCCGTTGGTGATTCGGCAATCCAAGCGCTGGTTCCGCTAAATATTCAATTTCAAATTTAAAATTATTTTCTGCCAAAGCGCCTGTTGAACTTTTCAACACGACCGCCCGTATCAACAAGCTTTTGCTTGCCTGTATAGAACGGATGACACGCAGAGCAGATTTCTACCTGAATATTTTCCGACGTTGAAGCCGTTTCAATCACATTACCGCATGCGCAGCGAATAGTGGTTTTCTTGAATTCAGGATGAATTCCTTCTTTCATCACAAAAACTCCTTTCTTCAAATTTGCCTGTATAGGCACCAACTCTAATTATAACATGCTTTTTTTATTTTGGCAAGCATTTAGAAAAAAATTCTGCATAATTTTGCTAAAAATCACATTAACAAACACGATTATTACTATACATTTTTGCGGGCAAGTTCAATAGCCTGTTTGCCTGTCATGTGAATAATCGTCATTTCGAGCATGCATAACCGCGCCCACGATTCGTTAACAGCCTTTTCTTTACTTTCAGCAGTTTCAGCGGGCGAATATTTTTCTGCAAGTTTTTCTATTGCGGCGCGTTTCTGCTTTTCATCTTCAATAATCCGAATGTTGCCAAACGCTATAACGCTTTTGAAATATGTAGTATATTCTTTTGGCACAATTTCGTCTTTGTCAATCACGCAAAACGACGCTTTTCCGTTTGCTTTTAACATATCAATTTTTTGTCCGTTTTTCGCACAGTGAAAATAAATTTTTCCGTTGTCATATATATAACTGAGAGGAACGGCGTATGGGTATTCCTCTCCCGCAAGCGCAAGCACCCCGGATGTTCCGCGCTTGAGAATCTCTATATTTTCATGCTCTGATAAAAGCTGTCTGTTTCTCCGCATTTCTTTAAACATACAAATACTCCTTAAATAAAATATTATATAAAATATTTTATCACAAAAAAACTAGAAATTCAAGCTATGCGTTTGAGTAGCAAGGAAGCGGCTATTCAAATTATAACAAAAAAGCGTGAAATTGCAGTGTGCAATTCCACGCTTGGAAAACGGTTGAGTTTAAATATAGAATAAAGATGTATGGTTCTGTATTGAAAGAGAGGTTTTATACAGAAGATACTTAAAAACAACCGTTTTTTGATTAGAAAGCTGTCCATACCATAACAGAAACCGTATCTGCCGCGGAATTAAAATCATCGGGCAGATTGAAATCTACTGCAACTTCATTTGCGTCGATATTCAGACGATCGCCAAAGGTTTTGATTATTTTAACAGATTTCATATATCCGTCGCCGTCATATATGGCAATGATAAATGCAATATCGTCATTGTAGTAAAAGTTTTTATTAGCATATATGCGCACAATTTTATCTCCGGCTTCGTTTATGCCTATATTTGTAACAGTGATTATTTCACTTGATTGTATGGTGATTTCCGCCTCGCCGAAAGTTCCGTCCGCCGCTGTTGCGCGGATTGTTATAGTTTGCGGCTTTACCATAGCGTCGACAGATACTATGCCGTCTGCGTTCACTTTTACAAGTCCGTCCAGAATAGGAAGCTTTTCAGCGTCAAGCGCGCTCCATGTAAGACCAGGCACGCTCTGCATAACGTGTCCCTTTCTGGAAGCTGTATATGTGAATTCGCTTTCCTCGCCTGCAAACATATACTGACCAGGAGCATTGATTTCAATGGAATCGGGGCTTGCGGTAACAACTTTGAAATTATCAATTGTTACGCCTGAAGAAAAACCGATTTTACCATATGGTTTATCATTTCTTCGGTTAACGTTTTTCATTTCCGCTGCAAGCGTTTTGTTTCCGTCGCTGTCGTATTTATACACGTTATATCCGGAGGTTGCGCCATTCATATATAAAAATTCTATATGATACCATGCGTCGGCGTCGAAGTTTTCAGCCGGAAGGATTGTTGTCCAGCTGCTGCCGCCGGTTTGCTGAGATAGGGTTCCGCTATGATAACGTATATTTGAATTTTCCGAACCGTTATTGTTATACAGAGTTAATCCGCCGCTTTCTGTTTCGGGGAATTTAATATCAAGGTCGGTTACGGTATATGCCGTTTGGTCGCCAAATGTAAACTGCACTGTGTCCGTTGTCTGATAAGCCGCGGAACCATCCCATGAAGCAGCAAAAACTGTGTTTGCAAGCTCTGTTTCACATGCGTCATATTTTATAACCGCTTCTTTTTGATTATCCGAAAAACTGATATCCACATTCTTTGAGCCGAATACTTTGCCGCTTGTGCTTGCCGCGCGGATGTATACCGTTTGAGCTATAACATCGTCCGCCACAGTAAGCATGCCGTTTTCAATAGTTATTCCTTTATTTCCCACAGGCTTTTGGTTTGCGCAGTTATACACGCTCCACACAATATCCTCATCCGCCACCTGCTGCGTAACATCGGCTCCGGCTTTAAACGCTTGGAACGAATAAATTTCATTTGTTCCCGCTTTGACAGCCTCCGAGCCGCTAACGCTTATCGTGTCGAATATTTCGTCGCCGGTGTCTACAGCGTTTATTGTAATTTGCTTAGCGCCGGTGAGCGTTTTATCTCCGAACACCGCTTCCGCGCGGAGCGTTACAGTCTGCGCAGGAGATGTAATATTTGCGACAACAGTACTGCCCTCCATGGTGACGCTGCCGTCGGTTATCTCATTTTCGTTATTTTCATCGTACAAAGACCATGTAACTGCATATTTAGTTACGGTTTCACCGAGACGAGTCATCGTATAGTCGGCGGCTGTCTGTTGTCCTGCGTTAACCTCGTCGTCCGCTGTTATTGTAATTGTATCGGGGTTTTCAGAAATAAGCTTTATATTATCAAGGCTTACGTCGTGTCCGCCGATACCGTTTAAGCTTCTGTTTTCAGATGCAAGGTTACGCATGTCAAAACCCGGTGTTTCCTGAATAAGCGTTTTTGTTCCGTCGTTATAGCTGTAGAGTCTGAACGTAGTATACTGAACGCCAGCTCCCGTTCGCCCTTCAATCTCGCCTGTGTACCACTGACCGATTGTGAAATCGCCGAGTTCCTGAACGCCTTTGCTTGTTTCAGTAACAAGTTTCGTGCCTAAACATTTAATCTGCGGACCGACTTTGTCAACGCCGCTGCTCTTATACTTCGGAATTTCTATCCGACCGTTTTCATTGTCAAAGCAAAAATCGAATGTGAAGAAGAATTCTTTAGACGTATCAATACTTGTATCATAAAATATCTTCGCCTGCATATCGTTTGCCTGTGTCTTTAACGCGGGCGTGTTATCTATCGGGTTTGTTACTGTTCCGTCATTAAACGACATATTAATCCGAACAATATCATATGAGTCCGCCGGCTCCGTATAATCTGCAAATACCGGCGCAGTAAGAGACGCTGCAAACATTGACGCCGCTATAGCCGCCGATAAAATATTTTTTATTTTCATTATTTCCCGCACCTCCTTACTGCACCGTTATACTAAGGGTTTTGTTTGCGTCGTCCCTTATAAAGTTTATACCTGCTTTTTCAAGCATTAGTTCAACATTAGCAATCATAACGCCGTTTTCCATAACGGGCATATCCGCGCACTCTGTAAACTCTGTTCCGTCTATCAGAAGCTGATTTCTGTTTTCAAGATACTGATACGTATGTCCGTCCGACGTTACAACAAGTTCTTTAAGACCGTTTTCCGTGTCGCTGTATTTCATGGTAAATCCGGCTGCTCCGGCATTCTGCGCTGCCTGCAAAATATCATATATAGGTCCGAACAGAGCGTTTTGCGTACCTTCAAATGTTTTTGCGGGGAGGACAGGTTTTGTACCGTTAAGATATATATCGTAATAAACTTTGGTATCCTCTTCTTTTACAGTTTCCACCTTTGACCAGTCGATAAGCTTTGATGTAAGCATAAGCGGTTTGAGTGGTGTAACTGTTGTTGTCACAGGAGGCTCGGTTGCATCCGGCGAAAGCCGTGGCTGCATGAGCGTTGACAAGCCGCCTGTTACATATTCGTCAACAGACGTTGACGTGATTGTCACAGGAATGCCCGGTATACCGTCCATAGAAGCAGTCAGAGTGAAGCTTCCCGCTTTTCTTGTTGAGCGCACAAATATTCTGTTTGTGCCGTTTTCCGCGTATACATAATCTTTTCCGAGGGTTGTTGTTCCCGTCTTGTCTCCGCTAAAGTATTTTGAAAGTCCTCTTGTGTCTTCGGAGTTCTGGAAACAGCCTGCTCCGGAGCCGGAATTGTATCCGCCCAGATACACGCCTTCTCCTGAATATGTAAAGTTGATTTTATCATAATTAAGCGCGCATACATTTCCATTGCCGTCTATAACTTCAACATCAATATACGCTATATCGGAACCGTCGGCTCTCCATTCGGAAACGGTTGTGCCGTCTGCGTTTTTCTTAACAGCCGTGTGCGGCGTAAGTCTTATTGAGGCTTTGCTGCCGGTACGCTTAATTTCATCTGTAGCGATAAGCGAGCCTCTTGCGTCATAAGCTTTTGCGACAACTGCGTCGCCTTGCGTAACGTCTATATTGTTAAATGCGTATATAAATCCGTTGTCTGCTTTATCGTCCGTGCCGAGCAGAGTTTCCGTTTCTCCGTCCATTCTGTAAAGCTCTGTTTTGGAAACGTCCGCCGAACCAATTACATAAACCGTTTTCTTGGTTGGGTCGCGGTAATACGCCGTATCTGTAACATATTTCTCATAATCATGGTCTTTGTCAGCCGCTTCGCTTACTGTTTTATAATACTTATAATTTTCGCCGTCTGCTTTAGGATACGACCAGTGTCCAACGATATGCAAATCAGATTCCGTTGACTGTGCTGTTTTGGTGGCTTCAAACATTTCCTTTTTTTGACGCACCGGATCGACGCGTCCAGACGTTCGGCAGTTTTCCGTAGCTGTGTTTCTTGTGTGCATGTTCGAATCGGACCAAATCATCATAGCCGCCGCCGAATATATACTTCCGCCGGAACCGGCGCGGTTTGCGTAATATCCGTTATATTCTTTGATATTATTTATTACGGTGTCCTCTTGAGTTTCGTTCCATACATCATAGCCGTCTTTTTTGCCGCCTCTTGAGATATACTTGTTCACATAATCAAAATCAGGCGGCGAATACACATCCCATACTCTTCGCGGAGATTCGTTTCGTGCGTATTCCGTTTCCATAATCGGTCCCGGTTTTCCGTTTGACTTCATAGCTGCTACGGCATTTTTCGTAGCGCTTTTAGGTGTGATGTTGTCGTTTTCTATGCCATACATCGTTCCTGTGTAATTGTAATCATAGTTCATTTGGTTTGCTGCAGTTGCTGAACGAGCCCCGATAAAACGCATGCCGTGGGGGTCTATGCTGTCCCTTAGAGCCGCCATCTCATTGGCGTTAGCTTCATTTCCCACCGCTGAATTTCCCGTTTCCCAGAACACAATCGAAGGACTGTTTCTGAAATAAATCATAGCGTCGCGCATGGCTTCAGTACGCTGCGACCATTGTCTGCCGCTAAGTCCCACGCCCTCTTTGTCGCCCGCAGGACAAACCACAGCAACGCCGTATCGGTCTGATGAGCGGACTTCATTTGGTTTTGGCGCAACGTGCATCCAACGGATAAAGTTTGAGTTGTTTTCTTTTAAGAGAGCCATGTCATAGTCCTGAAGCCAGTCCGTAGCCACTCCTATTACAGCCCATTCGTTAGTTGAACGCTGCGCATAGCCTGGCATCCATACAGCCTTGTCGTTTATAAGAATACCGCTGCCCTCGTCATATGTGACTTTTCTGAATCCTGTTTCCTTTTTCTGAACGTCAATAGCTTTTCCATTGCTGTCTTTGAGAATTGTATATACCGTATACAGATATGGGTCGGTGGTTGACCAAAAACGCATATCAGACGCTTCATAGCTTGCTGTTATGTGCGTAACGTCAGGCGTATTAACCTTTGTAACGCCGTTTGAGTTTGCAACGTTTGTATCGGAGTATACGTCGTTTTCCACAGCTGTTTCATATACAACGCCGGCGTCGCCCGCTTTTTCAACTTTTACTGGATTACCCTCAAAGCTGTATTTAAGATTTCCGTCGCCGTCGACAACCGCAACCTCAAGAGTGTAGTTTCCGTTCGCTTCCGATTCGTTTCTTACCTCTGCGTCAACGTGAATTGTAGCGTTTTTTGACTTTATATCGAAATTATCCGCATAAATATAATTACCTGTCGTCTTAAGGTTGTTATAAAGCGGAAGCGTCTGGTATACGCTGCCTTTAACATGCAGATACGCGTCGTATACAAGACCAATCTGCGGTTCGTTAAAGTCTTTTGTGTTCCATACATAGCCTGAGCCCGAGCCTACCCATGTCTTATCGTTACAGTCGCCGAAGCTTGTGCCCCATGTCTCGCTTTTTTCATCATCTGTCATACCTGATAAAATTTCTGTATATCTGTCAAGTCTTTTCTGGATTTCTCTTTTGTCGCTGGCGCTGAAACTATCCTTTTCAAGCTGCGCCTTAGCACCTGCAATTCCCTTTTCATAAGCCTGCGCGCGCGTCTCTCCTCCGTTCGGAACTGTCTCGTGCAGGTATCTTTCAGTCGTGCCTCTGTTTGTCGTACCGTCGTTTAAAAGCGCGATAACAGCCTGTTCGCCTGATTTCACATAATTTGAAATATCAAGCCCCATAGCAGTAATACCCGCTTCGTAATATCCAACCTTTTCACCGTTCACCCATACATAAGCCGCCTGTCTTATACCTTCAAGTTCAAAAAACACCTTGCCGCCCTCGGCAAGCTGCGGAACTGTGAATGTTTTTCTGTACAGCAGAACGCTTTGATATCCTCCGCCCGAATCTCCGTTTGTTCCGGCGAATGAATTTGTGCCGCCGCCGATACCGTGCGGAATGCTTACTGTGCTCCAGGAGGAATCATCGTAATCTTTTTCGTAGAATTTCTTCCCGTTTTTGTCTGCCAAAGCCGCGGCAACCCAGATATCGTCGCCTCTGGTGTTGGTATTAAAAAATTTCCAATCCAGATTCATGTTGTATGTAACTGCCGGGCTATCCGGCTCGGTATACGGCTTGCCGATATTCTCATCTTCAGCGTTTACCGCTACCATTCCAGACAACAATAATTGCAATGCAATAATCGCTGCCAGAAAAGCAGAAATTTTCCTTCTCATAATTTACCTCTCTTTCTTTTTATATACATTGTATAAAAACTATTTTTTAATTATTTCAATTTTAACATATTTTGATGAACATTGGAATTGTATATGTTGTCGTTTTATTTGCAAAAATTGCGATAATTATTGTTGTAAAATCTGTCGAAATATGATAATATAATAAAAGTATATAAAAATATACGTTGTATACCGTTAAATTAAGGAGAAATAAAATGGGACTTTCATATAAATCAACAGATTTTCTTGTGAGCGACGCCGAAGCGGCAAAACCGCCCCGGCTTGCGTCGCATGTGCATAAGCATTTTGAGTTTCTGCGTTTTATAGACGGCGGCGCGTCTTATATAGCAGGAAGCGAGACGTGTATGCTTGAAAAGGGCGATATAGTTGTGACGCGTCCGAACACGCTTCATACAGTATCTCTGGATCCTTCTGTGCTGTATTCGCGTCAGTTTATACAGCTTTCTCCGAAATTTTTATCGAGAATACCGTCTTCGCTTATACGAAATATCATAAGCGACAAATTTACGGGGATGCAGATTATACACAAAAACACAGCTGAACATTTTGAACTTTACAGCTTCTATGATAAATGTATAAAGCTTCTTTCCGAAAGAACCGAAAAGAATAAATTTTTTGCCGCTCTTTTGCTTCAGCAGTTTGCGGTGTCTGTAAACGACGCTATAGGCGCGGACTGTCATCTGACAGAAACATCGGAAGAAAGCCCCGCGCTTTCTCGGCTTAAATCATGGCTTGATGAAAATTATGCTGAAAATATTACTCTTGATGAAATGGCAAAAATCTTCTCAATGAGTAAATACTATATTTGTCATTTATTTAAGGAGGAGACCGGCGTTACTGTTTCTGATTATGTAGCTTTAAAACGTATAGACGCGGTGCGCTCGTTTGTGAACGATGGGGGCGCGATAACCGATATATATCGGCGGTGCGGATTTAATGATTATTCATCATTTTACAGAACGGTGAAAAATTACACGGGAATGAAGCCCTCGGAATTCTACGGATGATTTTTAACAAAAAATAATTTAAT
>CATJNN010000155.1 GCA_949742185.1 uncultured Clostridia bacterium
CATGCACAGCGTCCAAGCTGTAACTATTTTTAATATTTTGCTCATTTCCGCTCCTCCTTAATCCAACCGTTATTCAAGATAACGGACGCGCATAATATCAATACGCGCCCGCACTCTACGCTTATTTAGACTTTTTATCCGCCGCTTTTGTTCCGGCTACCGCCAGCCCTCAAGCCCGTTTTTCGCCACTCCGCGCCGAAAAGCCTCCGTCGTTTCGGGCGTCTCATCCAGCCAATACGGACGTGCGACCTTTCCTTTATATTCCTCGCGGAAATCATAGTCCGCGTAATCGAACCAAACGGCAATTTTTATATTTTTATAATCGTCTATGCACGAGAACATATTCTCAATCCACTTCACTTTATCGCCGCCAACAGAGCTTGAAGAAAACTCTGTAATAATCCACGGGAATTCAGAGAAAAACGGCTTGTACGCTTCCTCAACGGCGTCATAAATCTCGTCAAACTCGCGCCACTGCTCGCTGCGCTCCTTTTCGTAGTACGTGCCGTTGTTATATCCCGTCACGCCAATCATCTGCACATATTCATTTCCGGGGTAATACGCGAGAAAATTATTCCAGTCGCACGGCGGATGGTTTCTGTCGTTCGGATTAAACACCCAAATAACATTATTTGCGCCTTCTTCTTCAAAAATACGATAAAATCTCTGCCAATTTGCTATAAAAATCTCAGGGTCGCTCATATTTGTCACGCCGCCGTAACTGACCCAATCCGAATTCATTTCATTGTTAAGCCTGAATAAAAACGGATGACCGAATTCTTTTGCAGACCGCGCAATTTTTCGTATCTCGTCGTCTTTTACGCCGCGGTAAATATCTATATTAGGCGTGTATCCTTCAAGCTTTTCATTATTTGATTCAGTAACCTGATAAGTAAGCTCTACAAGTCTTCCGTTTTCATAGTTCTCCTGCATAAACTCAGTCGGGAACTCATGCGTGAAATGCAGATAAGATAAAATCACAGGAAATTTATATTCTATCTTTTGCTCCAAATCCGGAATTGTTTTGTTTATTCCCTCGCCGTAAATATCCTTTGCAAATATTCCCCATCGAATTTTATCCGATTCTGAAATTGTTTCATAAACTTCTTTTGTTTCCTCCGTCCATTTATACGGAATTTCAGGATGGAAATCAAGGTCGTAGTATCCTTCCGAGCCGCTCGGCTCAAAATAGCGGAAGCTGTCGAGCATCGGCAGAACATATTTTTCTTTAAAATCCGCAATCGACGCATCGTATTTTACCATAATGCGGTAAAAAATACGCGTATTCGTTTTTATAGTAACGTAAATATAACCGTCGTACGGCTCGCTATCAAGATTTTCGATTTTTGTGTCAATAAGACGAAGTGCGTTTCCGTTCCTCGTTTCTGTCGCGTCCTCCTTCATCGTCACATTATTCGCTCTCTGATAGTCGGGGCTTGTGATAAAACGGTGGAAATAATAATCGATATACCAGTCGATATCGTCGTACGGTGAATATTCGCGCGAAATTGTCGCTTTATATGTTCCTTTCTCCTCAGCCGTTGTGTAAAGAGGGCTGTATGAAAAATCAAGCTCCGCTCCTTTTGGCAAATCGACAAGGTAACCCTTTGTGTAATCCACAAGCCGCTTATTTTCATTTGTAATATAAATCTTTTTATTATCCTTTTTAGCGTCGAGTTTCTCCCGCGCGACAAGACAGTTGTTTTCATAAAGCTCCACGCGCTCAACATTGCCCAAACCTACCATTTCAGTTTCAAGTTTAGGTATCTGCTTATTTAAAAGCATGTATTTTATCTGTTTTTTCATTTTCAGCGCGGACGGCGACTGCGACTTATAAAACGCCAGCGTTCCCGCC
>CATJNN010000156.1 GCA_949742185.1 uncultured Clostridia bacterium
AACAAAAAGTTATTGAAAAAATTGTGACTGCCGATAATTTTTGCATATTAAAAACAGCGGTGAATAATATACCGCTGTTTTATTTTTATCATGTCTGCCGTATTTAATCGACATTTCCGTCCGGTAATTCAGAAAATATTCAGCGCATTCGGATTATAAGTCTTCGCTTCCTGTTTCCGGAACGTCTTCAATTTCAGTTTCGGCAACGAGTACGGCTTCTTTTTCTTCCGACGCCTGATTCTGTTTTTCAAAGCTAACGCCTTCAACGTGTATATTAACCTTCTCCACTTCAAGCCCCGTCATAGTCTCAATGTTGTTCTTGACCTTTTCCTGTATTTCCCACGACAGTTCGGGCACACGCACGCCGTAGTCGACCACAATGTAAAGGTCGATAACAACGCTTTTTTCTTTCATTTCAACTCTGACGCCTTTGCCTGCATTCTTTTTAGAACTAAAAATTTCAGCTATACCGCCTGCGAGCGAGCTGTACATATTAGCAACGCCTTCAATTTCCGAAGCCGCTATGCCGGCTATAGTGGAAACAACGTCAACAGAAATGTTGATATTTCCTACACCTTCTTCGCCGCAGTCATCCTGCACAGGAATATCCTGCATACCGCCGAGGTTTTCTTCCTCCTGAATATCGTTTACCATATTTTCGTCCATGACTAAAACTTCCTTTCGTAATATCATATATTTTAAACTGTTCTGATATAAAATATTCCATAAAATCAGAATATTTATGTCAATCCAAAATATAAGTTATTACTATTTTACCATATTTTTTATTTTATTTCAACTATTTTTATGTTTTTTGACGAAATTTTAAGCTGTTCAGTTGCAATTTCTTTTAAAATAACAGCGTCATTTTCAGAAAATTCAGCCTTACGCACCGCGATATCTACAGCGTCTCCGTCTATGTATACAGAGATTTCTTCATAACCCTTTGCACGAGCGATATTCTCAACAGCCGTCTCTTTTTCCACATTCTGCGACTGAGCAAGGATTTGCTCCTGAGCTTTTTTGCGGATGTCCGCGTCAAAGCTTTCGTTTTCTGCAGTTTGTTTTAAAATTTCCATGGACTTTGAACGCGCGGTTTCTTTTTCGCTTTTTGCCGTGGCAAAATAATTTGAGTCGCCCTGTTTTGTTTCTGCCGCGGCGGAAGATGAAGTTTCCGCTTCGGGCTGTTCGTTTTGCTGGGAATCCTCAACGTTGTCCGCGGTTGCGTTAACGTACTGCGCTTCGCCGAGTTTTTTGCCGGTTTCCACATATGTGTCGTTATCTGTAACGCGCACCGTGTCTTGATAAGACCAGTTCAGATATCCTGCAACGCCGATGAGCAAAACCAACGCTCCCGCAATTATTTCTTTCTTTTTTAATACCATCATATTTTCCTCCTCATTTCTTTTCAAATACACATATTTTATGAGACGCTACTCCAAGCGCGGATTGTACCGCCTCGCGTATATTGTTTTTCACTGACGCGTCCGCCGCTCCTTCTGCCGTGACCACCACTCCTTTCACCTGCGGATAAGTCTCTTTAACAACCGTCGGTTCTCCTGAAGTCATAACTGCCTGCTTGTCGATATTTTCCGTCAGAACGCCGCCGGCTTCTTTTGTGGTGCGCCCTGATTTCACCTCGTACGCGATGTCCTTTTCTCCGCTGTCTTCGTAGGTAATCATAACGGAGACCTGTCCCGCGCCCTTAATATCGGAAATAATCGCCGCAAGCCTGGCTTCTTCGGAAACCGTGGGCTGCTGGGGCTGCTCTTTTTTATCTTCGTTTTTCTTCGCGCCTGTAAAGAACATAAATATAATTCCCACTATAATTATGAGAAAAATGTATTTATTATACCTGTTGTTTAAAATTTGTCCGATAATATCTGTTTTCATCGTCCGACTATAACCTCGCTTTCTTCAACTCCATATACCTCGGCAAGCCGACGTTGTATGCCAAGCTCGTTTTTAGCCGTGTGAACGTATAGTCTGCGCACGCCTTTTATTTTTCCGTCTGACGTTGTGTCTATTTCGGCGCTGACGCGAGCGTCGGTGTCAAATTCAGCGGCAATTCGTTCCGCCGCGTCTTTTTCAACATTTTCTTCAAGCTGTTTTTCAACTCCGGACGTATACTGTTTTTCGTATTCCTCCGCGCTCTGCGTTTGAGCTGAAAAGTCTGAAAACAAGTTTGCGTCTTTAAGTCTGATAAGCGGCGTTAGAAGCACTGCCAGTATAACAAGTCCCGTTGCAATTTTTACATATTTGCGCCAGTTTTCGGGTGCAAGCAAATCTGCAAATGCCGACATAACAGCCGCTCCAACAACCATAATAATATAAGCTCTCATAATAAAGTCCTCCTTCGTATTAAACAGCAGATAAATTTGTTGCGGCAAGAATAATGCTTACGCATATCATAAAAAGTACCGCGATTGTAATGACAATGGCTAAAATTGTTGTGACTGCGCCCGAAAGGTCGCGGACCAGACCGAAAACGCGGTCGTCAGCCATGGGCTCCAGCACGGCGGCGGTAAAGCGGAATAAAAACATAATAACTGCAATTTTCATCACCGGTACTGCGCATATGCCGCATACAGACAGCATTCCTGCTGTACCCACGGCATTTTTCATAACAAGCGTGCCGCCGACAACGGTTTCAACAGCGTCGGTTAAAAGCCCGCCGACAACCGGTACAAGGCTTCCGACCGCAAATTTCACAGCCTTGGCTCCCACTCCGTCGAGTGCGGGAGCAGTGAAACCGTATAACGCAGTTATTCCGGCAAACACCGTCAGCATAGCCGTGAGCACCCATTTTGTGGCTGAATGCACAAGAGCGTTAAATCCTGAGATTTGCACGCGTCCGCTCAGGTTGTTTACAATAGAAAGCACCGCTCCGAATTGCACAAGCGGAAAAATACACTTGTCCATGACGAGCGTTACAGCATATGTAGCGCCTGATAGAATTGGATGAAACGCCGCCGCGCTTGTAATCGCTCCGCTTGTTGCCAGAAGCGCGATAAATATCGGCGACAGCTTAGTTATAAAATCGCTCATTGCGCCGATTACATCCGAGGCATAGCTCATAGCCAGTGAAAATGCCCGTACTGCCGCCACCATCATGACTACAAAACATGCGAAGACCGCGCATTCCGCGGCGCGAGCATTTTTCAGCGAGCTTTTTAATACCATAATCACTCCCGACAACGCGCCGAACACAATAAGCGTTATCATTAAATCTGCGCTATCATGCATTTCTTGGGTGAACTTTTCAACGCCTTTATTTAAAAGCTCTATGGGATTAAGCGAAAATGTGCCGTCCATCATTTGCTGCGCTGTGGTGTTGAAAAAATCCTCTCCCGCAATCTGAACCTTTCTCTCGTCAATCTCAGCCAATGCGCGCGGACACAAAGTAATTAAAAGTACAAGCGGAAGAAGGAATATTCTGAATAAACGCTTCATTATAAATTTCCTCTCGTTATCTATTGTAGAATTTCAATTATCACCTGTAGGAACTGCGAAAGCACAGGCATAGTCATAAGCATAACAAGAGCTTTGCCGGCGAGCTCAACCTTGAGCGCGACTGCGCCCTGCCCTGCGTCCTTGCATATTTCCGAAGCAAGCTGTGTAACGTATGCAATTCCTATAATTTTTACAATCAGTGTGAAATACGATAAATCAACTCCGCTTTTTGCAATAAGGCTGTAAAATTCGCTGAATATTCCAGAGACTGAGCCTATAATCTGCAGTAAAATTAAAACGCCTGTGCCTACGCTAATTAAAACAGCAATTTCAGCGCGGTAGGGTTTAACTGTTATGGCAAGTATAGTTCCGATTATAGCGATTGCCGCAATTTGAAAAATATCCATAATTAGAGCCTCACTTTATATCTTCTGTTTTTTGAGCGGTCGGTTTTATTATTTCCCACTGTAAAGCGGGCATATATCCGTACTTGAGTGGGTTTAGAAGCTGTTTTGCAAAGCAGCGGAAAAACACGAAAGCGTTTGCCGCGCCGACGGATTTTCATTAACTGCGTTGCGAAGCAACGGAAAAACACGAAAACATTTGCTGTGCCGACGGATTTTCATTAACTGCGTTGCGAAGCAACGGAAAAACACGAAAGCGTTTGCCGCGCCGACAGATTTTCATTAACTGCGTTGCGAAGCAACGGAAAAACACAAAAGCGTTTGCCGCGCCGACGGATTTTCATTAACTGCGTTGCGAAGCAACGGAAAAAC
>CATJNN010000157.1 GCA_949742185.1 uncultured Clostridia bacterium
CAGACGCATTAATAAAAAAAGCTAAGGATTTTAAAATCCTTAGCTTTTTTTATTAATGCGTCTGCACAGCAAACAGCAAAATCCACATTAAATGTCGGCAATTTGAATATCGTAAGCGTCGAGCGTAAATTCCTTTTTTACTCCTGATTCTATTGTAACAGTCGTCGTCTGCTCCGCGCCGCTGTTATTTATGACAACAAGCTTTTTACTATTCGGATAATATGCGCACTCACAGAACAAGTTATCTGTGATATAATTCTGGTCGCAGCCCTCGCCTGTTGCATTAAGAATTATATTCATAAGCGTTCTTGTGTTTTTATCACTTGTAACAAAACTTGACATATAAATACCCTTGCCCTTGCCGAACGGATGCATTGTAACGCATGGAATACCGTCCTTAGCCATAACAACTTTTGTATCGGCGTCGGTAAGATAAATACCTTTCTTAACCTCAAACAATTCTCTGTCGGTAACACATGAGCAGCCTGTTTCCTCAAAAGTATATCTGCCGTGACAAATCTTTTCGCCTCTGTCCTCGTCAACGCCGAGAACATGAGCCATTTTAAAATATGTGTCGTTGCCGTCAACCGCCGTCGGCTCGTTTATTCCTATAAATACGCCGCCGTCATAAACCCATTTCGTGAGCTTTTCAACAACCTCGCTGTCGTTCCAGCTTTCTCCGCCGGACCACGCGCTGCCTGCGGCGCCCGCGTTTATGACAACATCAAAATCATCCAGACCTCTTGATTTAAGCTCGTCAAAGCATATAAATTCAACATCAAACGGCATACCTGAAAGCGATTCGTTAATATTTATAAGGTCAACTTCCGGATGTTCGTGGTAATGACCCGAACACGTCCATGAGCGCATCTTCCCCCAGAAATGCAAAACTGCAATTCTGGGCTTGAGCACATACGGCTTACCCTCGTTATGAAATTCTTTTATCATTCTGAACTCGTCTGCAATTTTTTCAATATAGTCCTGAAAATCCGGGAACGGAATTGTCAACGACAAATAGCCGCCCAGTCCTATTCTATCAATCTTTTCTCTCAAAAGCGCGCGTCGTACATTTTTCCAGTAGCCCTGCGCGTCCCTTGTCGGATTTCCACCCTCCATAAATGTCGGCGCGCCGCCCAGTCCTACAGGGAAAAGATACGGATGAAGTCTTATTTCATGGGTATCAACAGCATCTACTCCCGCGCAGAGTCTGCACTCAAATCCATTAAATACACACTTTATAAGACCGTCAAAACCGAAATTTTTAAATGTAGGGAACCATGGCTCAACACCCACCCAACTATCGTCGTAAAATACATACGCCTTTTTGTTATAGCTATGTACAAGGTCTACAAGCTGTTTCCCAAAGTCAACAACAAAATCGTTTATAAATTGTCCCCATTCAAGATTCTTTCTGCCTATCGGCATATGTCCGGCATGAAGATTACCTTTATTTATAAAATCTTCGGAAGTAAGCGCATAGCCATATTTTTTTTCAAACTCCTGCAACGCTCTCGGAGAAACTGTAAAATCATATGAAGCCCAATCTGAGAAAAGGTGTCTGTTTCTTTCATCCGAGCCCCAAATCCATACAAAGTTATAAAACATTGACGTGAATCGCACAACGGTTGTCGCTGGATGCGTCTCGCACCAGCTCTTGAGCCACTCAAGCATATACTTCTGAGTTTCAGGATATCGCGGGTCAATCTGCATCAAATGCTCTTTATCCCAATTATTTGTAGTATGATTATACATTGAAATTTCTTCCCAGATTCTGTACGCAAGGAAATTCACCGTGTACTTATGCCATAGCTCCGCATTATTTATTGTCACCTTGCCGTCGGCATACGACCAGTCCTTTATCTCCTCGTTTGACGTGCGGTCAAAAACCTGCCAGTACGCTACCGATTCCCCGCTGTCATTTATTCTAAACTGCTCCGCAAAAAATCCTGCCATGAGGTCGATTGTAAGCGTATTATCCACCGCAACAACAGGCTGAGTCATAAGAAACGTCTGCTGCAGTTTGTCCGGATTTTGCTTTGCCCATTCATTATGGTCTCTTATAATACAAATTGTGGAATAAATGTCGTAACCCGAGTTTGTGATTGATTCAGGCAACTGTGTGCCGTCGCTGTCGCGTATACAGTCCGCACCCCATTTTTCCGCCAAGTCAAGAGTAAGCTTCTCATGTCCTTCTTCACCCGGAATTGTGAAGCTTCCTTTCGTCATATCTTTTACCATATGTATTCCTCCTAAACCTATAATTTCAACATTCCTATGAAATCATTATATCAGTAGTTGTTTAATATTTCAACGGCTTTTCTCAAATCAGTTGCAAAAAAATTTTTAATATGATAAAATAACGTTATTACAAAGGAACGGGGGCGGAAATATGGAAAAATGGTATAGTGTGCGATTGATTTATCAGTTTGTAATAAGCGGCGGCGCAGACAATGCGGATGAGTTTTATTCGGAAGAAAACGATATCTTTGAAGAAAGTATTATTTTAGTGCGCGCTTCGTCATTTGAAGACGCTTATGAGAAAGCCGAAAAATGCGGAAAAGAAAACGAACGCATTTTCACAAATAAATATCGTCAAACGGTGGCTTATCGGTTTATCGACACGCTCGACTGTTATCTTCTGGGCGACGGCATAGATTCGCCGATTCAGGTGTATTCAAGCATACAGGCTGTTGAAAAAAATACCGGAGCAGACGCTTTTATCGACGAAAAACTAAAAACGGAGCTTGATATAAGCTCAAAGCATATTTTGTCCGAAATTTAAACAATACATATACTGAATTTTATTGAAAATAAAATCCGAATGCGCGTTTTTTCAAAGCAGAGCCGCCCATTCGGATTATTAATTTCCTTAATTTATTTTTATAAAAAAACAATATATCAATATAAAAAAACCACTTAGCCATTGGCGGCGGAAAATAGAGATTAATTAATGTCTTTTTAGAAAAAAGCGTGATTAATCTCGTTTATTTTCCGAAAATGATTTTTTTATTTCCTTAATTGGTTTTTTTTTATACAAAATACGAGCATAAAATTCACGGCTTTACAAATAATATTACCACACCCAATATAATGGAATTTACAATCTGGAATGGAGGAAGTATTTTTTATGAAAGCAACGGGAATTGTAAGAAGAATAGATGATTTGGGCAGAGTGGTAATACCAAAGGAAATACGCCGAACAATGCGTATCCGTGAAGGAGACCCGCTCGAAATTTACACCGAAAAGGACGGAGAAGTAATTTTCAAAAAATATTCTCCTATAGGCGAACTTGGAGACTTTGCTGTAACATATGTTGAATCATTAGCAAAAACCACCGGTATAGGCGCCTGCATAACGGATAAAGACACAGTCATCGCTGTTTCGGGAGTTCCTAAGAAAGAACTTATGGAAAAGCGCATAAGTCCCGAACTAGAGCAGGTTATGGAAGAAAAACAGAATTTTCATTCTTCAGGCAAAGGTGTTTGTGTTGCGGATGGCGTGGAGAAATATCCTGCCGGCGTAGTTGCTCCCATTATCTCAGAAGGCGACGCTATTGGTTCTGTTGTATTTTTCAGAACTGACGGAAAAGAAGTCGGAGAAGTAGAAGAAAAACTTGCGGCAAACGCGGCAGGTTTTCTCGGCAAACACATGGAAGGCTGAAAAACCTTTAAGATAAGCGTATTACAATATGATTTTAATCTATCGGAAGAAAATAATAAGGGGTTGCAGACCTCTTATTATTTTTGTCTGCTCTAATTTTAGATATAAAAACTGCTTAACTCTTAGTACAATTCACGATAGCAATCTTTACACGGCGTATATTTTGATGCTAAAGCCTTGTTAATGGGCAAATCCATTAAGGCAGATGAATTTGTTATATGAAAACAACCATGTTTATGAAATCTATCTCCCGTTTTAGTTACATAAACAACCTCTGACGCTGAAAACTTTTCACCGGCATAATCGGCGGCTTCTTTAGGAGAACGTGTTGATGCGGGAGCGGGAGTTGAAACATTATTTTGAATCGGAGAAGGAGTTGAAGTCGGAATAGGAGTTGAAATTAAATCAGGAACTACAGTTGGAATTGGCGCTTTATCCGGCTGCGCGGTAACAGAAACCGGCTTTGAACCTGACGGATAAGCTTTCTTCGCCGTGGAGAATGCCGGTAAATTTTCCGCATCGTTATTCGGCGGAATAGTAAGTGCAAATACAATCATAACAACGGCCGCTGCGTAAAGAAGATATTTCATAATATGCTTACCTGCTATATATGCTTTTGTAAACATAACAAACCTGTGCGAATCATTTTCTTCTTTAATACTGTTATGCGGGAAATAAACATGTTCCAAAACTATATGTGCAAGCTCGTGCCAATATAATATCTCATATTCGTCGTCGCTCAGTCCGTTTAATATGAACAAAATCCGGTATATAGTATCTGCATATATAAAGCTTGGACTATCCTTTGCTGTTTCTGTTAAATTCAGCAGCTCCAGTATGCTTTCAATATCCGGATTATTTTTATATCTGTTAAACTTAAGTATACTGTAGCCATGCTGTTCAATAATTTTTACTAATCTGTCTACGTCAATGGAACCACGTGCCAGTTTATACCTTTTCACAAATTTTCGTATTTGTTTTAACATTTTTGCACACCTCCGCAATCAAAATATTTAGTTATGTTGTTTGTTATATAACATAATAAAATTATATAATTTAAAACGTTGTTTTTATATGATATTTTTATAACACACATAGGTCTTTATAATAAATTATAGCATTAATTAATAGTTTGACAGTTAAGAAATAATTGAAATAAGCAAAAAATTGTGTTAAGCTATATACAAACACATATATAATAATGGAGGATTTATTTATGAAGCTGCGCATATTCGGACTTTCAAACGATTCAATTGTAGACGGTCCGGGAATAAGATACTCAATTTTTGTTCAAGGATGTAAACATAACTGCGAAGGCTGTCATAATCCCGCTTCGCATGATATTAACGGCGGAACTGAATACGACGCAGACGAAATAGTGAAAAACGCACTTTCCAATCCGCTCATTGACGGCGTGACTTTTTCCGGCGGAGAACCGTTTTTACAAGCAAAACCGCTTGCATATATAGCCAAAAAAATACATGAAAAAGGGCTGAACGTTGTAACATATACAGGCTACGTCTTTGAACGGCTCATTCAGGGCGCTAACGGCGAAAACGGCTGGAAAGAACTTTTAGAACAGACCGACATACTGATTGACGGCAAATTTATATTAGAGCAGAGAAGCATCGCTCTTACATATAAGGGTTCCAAAAACCAGCGTATTATTGATGTGCCTGCATCGCTCAAAAGCGGCCGGCTTGTGCGAAGCAAATATGACGACGGGCAGTAATTACTAATTGCTGTTTTTAAACAGCTCGTTTATATCTGTTTCAAGAATTCTTGCAATAACATATATTTCTTTGTCCGTGGCAATTCTCATCTGTCCCTCAAGCTTTGAGTAGCTTGTCGGATTCATGTCAACTCCCATTGTTTGAATTTTTGCTATAAAATCTTTTTGCTTTATGCCTCTCTCTTTTCTAAGCCGACAGATATTAGCGCCGACAATATTGCTGTTTCCAAGAGGAAGCTTTCTTGTTTTCATAACGGATACCTCCTTTATAATTCTTTTATAGAATTATATTATCTAAACATATTGACATAATTCCATAAAAGAATTATAATTATATATGTTGTTATAAAATGTTACATATTTCCCTTATAGCGATATTAATAATGTTTCTGAAAGGAGGAACAAATATGATAAACAAAAAATTAATTGCATCAATATTAGCATTATGCTCAATACCGACATGTGTAAGAGCGGAAAACGTGAATATTTTTGTTAATAAGACCCCGCTGAACGTAGGCGGGTTTATTATGGACGATACGACATATATACCGCTTCGAGCGGTAAGCGAGGCTCTCGGAGCAAAAGTAAGCTGGAATAGCAATACGCAGAGCGCGTATGTTGAAGCAGACGAGGATACTCAGACGGCGCAGGTTATTGCAAATGCAAGCGAAAGCGTTGTGGCTATAGTAGGTAATTATAAATCAGGCTACATAACAGGCGCGGCGTCGGACTACAATGAACTCACGGCTCATGGAACAGGCGTTGTTATAAAATCAGGAGGAGTTATACTCACAAACGCGCATGTCGTGAATGATATTGACAATATAACTGTAGTGTTCAGCGACGGAGAAAGCTATCCTGCGCAGATTCAGTATATTGATAAAGATTCAGACCTCGCCGTTGTACGGGTGAACAGACTTGGACTGAAACCGATTTCATTCGGAACTCCCGACAGCGTGTTTGCAGGTCAGTCGGTTGTAGCAATAGGCACGCCGCTTTCGCTTTCAATGCGTAACAGCGCGTCAAGAGGAATTGTGAGCGGTGTTAACGTTAATATGAGCGACGCATATTATCCGCTTCTGCAAACGGATGCGGCAATAAACGGGGGGAACTCAGGCGGTCCTCTGCTTAACATGAAGGGTCAGCTTATCGGAATAAATTCATCTAAATATGCGGGCGTGGGTATAGAGGGACTGGCGTTTTCAATTCCTCTTGACACAATAAACTATGTTTTGAGTCAATTTGAAGCAAATGGAAAAGTACTTCGTCCTGATTTGGGAGTAACTCTTGAAAACTCATGGGAGGCTCGCATAGGTCTGCCTACCAAAAAAGGAGTTACGGTTAAAACCTCAAAATCTGACACACTAAAAGCAGGCGATGTAATAAGTTCGGTGAACGGAATGGAAGTTCATAGTATAGTAGACTATAATAAAGCATTGCGCGACACATATTTTTCCGGCAATATTAATGTTATATACACAAGAAACGGAGAGCAAATATCATCTGATATTGTTCCAAAGATAAATTAAGGAGGAAATCATTAATGAAAAAATTATTTGCAGCGATATTAATCGCAATGACAGCCGTGCTTTCATGCACTGCGCTTGCCGAAGACAGCAAGGTTGAAATATCGTTTAAAGTCGGCGACAGCGTGCTCAGCATAAACGGCGATAATGTTGAGGTTGAAACGCCGTATGTGGCAGGAGACGGCACAACGCTTGTTCCGCTTCGCGTTATAACAGAGGCTTTTGGCGCAAAGGTAGACTGGGAGGGACAAACTCAGACTATTAAGCTTGAATATCCGGATGTGAACATCACGCTTCAAATAGGCAATATAATTGCAAAGGTTAACGACCATAACGAGACGCTGCTTGAAGCGCCCGCTCTTTCGGAAAACGATGTAACCATGGTGCCGCTAAGATTTATATCTGAAACATTCGGCGCAACTGTCAGCTACGACAACGCAACAGGCGCAATATTGGTTACAAAGGAAAAAATGAATGATTCGCAGACTGTAACCGGCATTACAGATATGGCGCGCACAGGCGATAGTTATTATAACTGGAGCATTGACACGCCGGCAGCAATGAAAATGACAGACCGCCGGCAGGATGGAAAAAGCACGGAATTTACAGCAGACGACGGCAGTATTATTTATGTGGATATATATAAATATACACAAGACACTCTGACGCCTTTTGAAGAGAAATACTCAAAAGTGAAAGATTCCTTTTCAAGATATACATTAACAGAGGCTGAAAAACTTAAGGATAATGCGGGTAATCAATATATGCATTTTCAGGCTAAAAATTCAAAGGAGATAATTGATTACCGAGAATATTATGCAAAAAACCACACCAATTATGAGGTTGTGTCCCGTATAAATGTCAGCGAAGATACCGCGGCAAAGGATATGATACTTTCAATATCGGACAGCTTTAAGCTCGGCAGTATTGATAATCAAACCTACGACCTTTCAAACGTTGCCGGAGATATGAGAGAAGTCAAAAGCGAGAAATATCGTTTAAGCTTTAAGGTTCCGGCAGATTTTAATCAGCTATCTGTGTTAGAGGCAGAAAATGAATTTATGTTTTTCAGTCCTGATACAAACAACCCTTCAGCAGTGCATCTGGGAGTATTCTCTAAAACGGATGACATAACGGCTCAAAAGCTGGCGCAAAAAGATCACGATAATCGAGCAAAATTATATAATCCTGAGTTTTCAACGGTGAGCGAAACTGAAAGCTCTGCAGGGGGAGAATACAGATATACGCATAAAATCTCGGGCGCGTCAAAGCGTGATTATTATAATACTGATGTGTTTTTTGAAAAAGGTGATTATGTATATAATATATCTGTGACTGTTCCGTCGGAAAACGACGCGGCTCAGGCCGAAAGAATAATCGCGAGCCTTAAAACGGAAGAGCTGGACGCTGGGGAAATCGGCAAGCTGATAAGAAACGACCCCGAAAATAAAACGCTTGCATCAAACACAATCGGAGATTATAAAATTTCACTTCCTGCATCATGGAAAAAGGGCGTTGTGGAATCAATAGGAGCTGATTCTTTTGCTTTTGCAAATACAGATATAGGCTCTATGATAACGGTTGCTTTTTATGACGATAGAGATTATAAATCAGGAAGCTTAACCAATGAGGTCACAAATTTTTCTAAATATATAACAGAAAAAAACGGAAATAAGCTTGTCGGAAAAGTAGAGTATGAAAATATAGATGGAAACAGATATGCGCGTTTTACATACCAGATGACAAACGACGAGATGGGCGACAGTTATGCTACAGTGTATATGACAATAATGTCAAAACAGCTTATAATGTTCACGCTTTATGAAAGGGATATATACTACAAAGGCGAAAGCGCGGAAATACTTAAAAATGCAGTTGAATCATTTACAAAAAAATAATATATTATTGAATATTCTTTTAAAAAGCGCCGTCACGGCGCTTTTTTGAATTAATCCAAACAATGCTTAAATGCATGTCGGATTAATTGTAATACTATTTATCATGATATAATAAGATAAATTGTCAAACAAGTTTTATACCGACAAAAAATACCCATCAATATAAGCTTTTCAAATATGCATTTTTGTGGTATGATATATTAAGAATACATTCGGGAGGCGAGACGATGGACTTTAAAATAAGCGATGGAGCGGCTAAAATTCTTGACACGCTTGAAAAAGCCGGTTTTTCTGCATATATTGTAGGCGGCGCAGTGCGCGATATGATTATGGGTAAACAGCCTCACGATTTCGACATTGCATCGTCTGCGCGTCCCGAACAGATACAGCAGCTTTTTCCGCACACGATTGACACCGGTATAAAACACGGTACCGTTACGGTCATTGAAAACAAAACGGGATTTGAAGTGACGACATACCGTTCAGACGGAGCGTATAACGATTCGCGCCATCCCGACAGTGTACGTTTTATGCCTGACATTAAGGACGACCTTGCGCGGCGCGATTTCACTGTAAACGCTATGGCGTACAGTCCATCGCTCGGGCTTGTCGATTTATACGGTGGACAGGAAGATTTGCGCCGCGGCATTATACGCTGCGTGGGCAACGCAAAAGAACGTTTTCGTGAAGACGCGCTCAGAATGATGCGTGCGGTCCGATTTTCCGCCGTTCTGGATTTTGAGCTTGACGCGGACATACAAACTGCCATACGCGAACTTAGCGGACTTATATGCCGCGTAAGCGTAGAACGCATACGCGATGAGCTGAATAAAATACTCCTTTCTGACAGACCCGAAAAATTTGAACTTTTGCATGAATTATGTCTGCTTCAATATATTATGCCTGAGGCTGAATGCTGTTTCGGCACACCACAGAAAAACAAATATCATATCTACGACGTCGGCAGACATACAATGGCAGTCGTAGCCGCCGCACCGTGTGATTTAACGCTCCGCTGGGCCGCGCTCATGCACGACACCGGAAAGCCAGAATGCCTTAGCCGAGACGCTTCGGGAATTATACATTTTTACGGTCATCACCGTGAAAGCATGAAAATCACAGAGGATATTATGCATCGTCTGCGTTTTGACAACGAAACAATACGCGTCGTCTCTTCACTTGTTGAATGTCACGACGTGCGTGTTGAAGCTTCTCCGGCCGCAGTGAAGCGCATGCTTGCGAGAATAGGAGGCGACCTTTTTGAAAAGCTTCTGCTTCTTCAGGAAGCTGATAATAGAGGTAAAAATCCGCGTTACCTTGAAGAAAAACTAAAACGTATAGACGAAGTGCGTGAAGTATATAAAACTGTTATAGCCGAACACCAGCCATATATGCTGAGCGAATTACTTGTGAACGGACGTGATTTAATCAAGCTTGGATACAGAGCGGGACGCGAAATAGGTGACACGCTTCATAAGCTGCTGGAGGAGGTTATTATAAATCCATCGCTTAATGACAGGGAATATCTTCTGCGGCGCGCGCGTCAGCTAAAAAAACGATAAAAACAAAAATAAATCGGGGCGTCGAACCCCGATTTATTTTTGCTGTTGCTCCGCAACGCGGTTAATGAAAATAATCGGAACGCCAAACCCTGATTTATTTTTGCTGCTGCTCCGCAATGCAATTCAATGAAAATAATCAGAACGTCGCACCATAATTTTTTTGCTTTTGTTCTACAACGCAATTAATAATTTTTCACATGCACTTCAAAATAAGCCTTAGGATGCGAGCATACCGGGCATATTTCAGGCGCGGTCTGCGCCATATGCAGGAATCCGCAGTTGCGGCATTTCCAAACAACAACATTCTCACGTTCAAACACAATGCCCTTTTCGAGATTTTCAACAAGCGTGTTATAGCGGCTGTCATGGTGCTTTTCTATTTCCGCAACCTGACGGAAAAGCCGCGCGATGTCGTCGAATCCCTCTTCGTCAGCCACCTTAGCAAACTCCGCGTACATCTCTGTCCATTCATAGTGCTCGCCCGCCGCTGCATCTTTTAAATTTTCCGTTGTTGTTCCTATTCCTTTCATCATACGAAACCATAGATTTGCATGCGCTTCTTCATTTTTACCTGTTTCATCAAACACAGCGGCAATCTGTTGATACCCGTCGCTGCGCGCTTTTGTGGCATAAAACGTATATTTTGCCCACGCCTGGGACTCCCCCGCAAATGCGGCTTTCATATTTGCTTCCGTTCTTGAACCTTGAAATTCCATCTCAAAAACTCCTTTTTTAATTTTATACATATTTTATCCTGCCATTGGAATTTTATACATATTAAAGATATAATAAAAAAATTTTATAACATTATGTTCTATTCAAAAATAAAATAACTGAATGTAAATCATTGAGTTTAACATCTTATCATGCTATAATTAAACAATAAACTTTAAAATATAATTATTACAGAGGAATACGCCATGATTTACACCGTTACATTTAATCCTGCTATTGACTATATCGTGGAGGTTGACAACCTCAGATACAATATGACTAACCGTTCGTCCTTTGAACAGCTTTTACCGGGAGGCAAGGGGCTTAACGTTTCAACAGTTTTAAATAATCTTGGTATAGAAAATATTGCTCTTGGATTTATCGCCGGCTTCACCGGCAGAGAAATCAAAAAACGTTTTGAAGCGTCAGGCGGAAAATGTGATTTTATTGAATTGGAAGATGGCATATCGAGAATAAATATAAAAATTAAATCTACTTGTGAAACCGAGATTAACGCTCCAGGACCTTTAATTGACAATGATGCAATCTCAAAGCTCACGAAAAAACTGAACACGCTTAAAAACGGCGATATTCTTGTTCTTTCGGGAAGCGTACCATCACCGTTGTCCGATTATATATACAGGGATATAATAAAAATATTTTCCGGCAAAAATATTATAATCGTCGTTGACGCAGAAAAAGATTTACTTCTTAATACACTGCCGTATAAACCGTTTCTCATTAAGCCTAATAAGCATGAACTTGAAGATATATTTCACACAAATCTCGACACGCCGGACACGGTTGTTCATTATGCTAAAAAACTTCAGGAACAAGGCGCAAGAAACGTTCTTGTTTCAATGGGCGGCGAGGGCGCGGCTCTTCTAACTGAGGCAGGTAACATTCTTAAAAGCAGCGCTCCCGCCGGAATAGTAAAAAATTCAGTGGGAGCAGGCGACTCAATGGTTGCCGGTTTTATTGCAGGCTGGTACGACAAGCAGGATTATGCGCACGCATTTAAAATGGGGATTTCAGCCGGAAGCGCGAGCGCGTTTGCTCAAACCCTTGCATCCAAACCGGAAATAGAGCAAATATACAATTTATTTTAATTTTTATAGCTTCCTTCATCTA
>CATJNN010000158.1 GCA_949742185.1 uncultured Clostridia bacterium
ATATTTTTTGATAAATCTCATCAGGATGCTCTGAGAAATTTTTTAAAATAGAGTTTGCCTGATCTTTGCTGCCTGTGTAAAATGACAGCTGCATAAGAGGCGTTTTTCTGTCGTATATGGAAAGCTCGGCTGAGAATTCGCCGCGTCCGGCAGGAACGAGCTTAGCGCGCACACTATTTTGCATAACCGTATCGTTATAAAGAGGCTCAAGCTGTTCGCTGATTTGTTCGCGGATATATACAGGTACTTCGCGGCGCGCGTATTCAAGCGCTGTAATACCCATAGGAAGCAGTTCGTACATATGGGTGTTGTTCGGAGAATAAAACTGGCGCATATGATCTGTGTCAATCAGATTTGCTATGGCAATCTGTAAATCCATGTAATTTATGTTACAGCTTTTTAGTATAAGCTTTGTTAGAAAAGATGAGGAAATTGGCTTATCAAATTCGCTTGCCGCAAACAATATTATATACTGAATTAAAGCCGGGTCTTTTATTTCCTTGTTGTAACGCATGAAATCACCTCTTTCTATATAAATATAGCATAAAAATAAAATCAATGCAAGTTCATTGAATACTAATATTTTGATGTTAATATATTCTTGCCGGAAATCTAAAAGTACTGTTTTAGCGTATTAAAAATTTTCTGTCAATATCTCTTTGGTTTCGTAAATTAAAGTTTATTGTTAATATATCGTTTTAGTAAAGCAGAAAATTTTCTGATTTATTGTGGCATATAATTTCAAGTAATGATATAATCATTTGTAGAAAAGTTTTAAAGAGGAGCGATATGTATGCCGAGGAAAACAGAGGAAGAACTTTACCGGAGGGCAAAGGAACTTGCAGAATATGAAAATGTGCTGCGCGCGAAGGGAATGCAAAAAATAGCGGGAGTAGATGAGGCGGGCAGAGGTCCGCTTGCGGGAGCGGTATATGCCGCTGCGGTTATCCTGCCTTCTAATACGATGATTTTGGGAATGGATGATTCAAAAAAGCTTACTGAAAAAAAACGTGAACAATTATATAACGAGATTATCGAAAAAGCGGAGACGTATCACATTTGTGCTGTTAATGAGAAGCGTATTGATGAGATAAACATTTTAAACGCAACATATGAAGCTATGAACGAAGCCGTATGCGGTTTGTCTATCTCCCCTGACTATGTACTGATAGACGGTAACAGAGAGGGGATTATATCATATCCTCGCGAAACGGTTATAAAAGGAGACAGCAAATGCGCATGTATTGCCGCCGCTTCAATTCTGGCAAAAGTTACCCGTGACAGGTATATAATTGAGATGGCTCAACTATATCCCGAATATGGATTTGAGAAACACAAAGGATACGGGACTAAAGCACATTGCGAGGCGATATTAAAATATGGACCATGCCCCATCCATAGAAAGACATTTTTAAAAAAGCTTTTGGGAGAGAATATATGACAAGAACAAAACAAATCGGAGATTTCGGAGAAGACACTGCATTCCGATATTTACAGGACAAGGGATATATAATTAAAGACCGTAATTTCAGCACGCGTTTTGGTGAGATTGATATAATCGCGGAAAAAGACGATGTTTTAATATTTGTAGAGGTAAAAACACGTAAAAATGCGGATTACGGCAGACCTGCTGAATTTGTTGACTTATGGAAACAGCGGCGTATTATACAAAGCGCGTATATGTATCTGAACGGCGAGGACAAAGCGGTGCGGTTTGACGTGATTGAGGTTCTGTATCGCAGAGAGAAGACTTATATAAACCATATTGAAAATGCATTTATGGAGGAGAACAATGAAAATTATTGATACTCACTGTGATACAATAAGCTGTCTTTTAGACAGCGGAAAAAATTTGTATAAAAATAATATACATATTGATATAGACAGGATGAGACATTATGACGGCTATGCTCAGTTTTTTGCGGCTTTTATTGATCCGGTATATTATAAAAGCGCACGTCAAAGATGTCTTGATATTATTAAAAAGCTGTATAACGAGCTGGATTTAAATAGTGATAATATACTATTGTGCAAAAATGCATACGATTATGATGAAGCTATGAAAGAAGAAAAAATCGGTGCGTTTTTATCTATTGAAGGCGGGGAATGCATTCCGGATATAAATACGCTTGAACTTTATTATGAGCTTGGCGTGCGCTGTATTGCGCTGACATGGAATAATACTAATCATATAGCGTCGGGAGTGATGGAGAATAACCCCGAATTTGGGCTTACCGATTTTGGTAGGGAAGTCGTATCAAAGATGAACGAGCTTGGAATATTAATTGATGTATCTCATCTTCATGAAAAAGCGTTTTGGGATGTTGTGCGTGTAACAAAGAAGCCTGTGATTGCTTCGCATTCAAACGCAAAATCAATTTGCTCGCACAAACGAAATCTTACTGACGAACAATTTCGGGAGATTGTAAATATGGGCGGTTATGTCGGGCTGAATTTCTGTCCTGCCTTTTTGGCGGATGGCGGAAATGCCGGCATATTGGATATTTTGCGGCATGCCGAGCATTTTCTTAGCATTGGAGGAGAAAAATATATTGGATTTGGAGCTGATTTTGACGGTGTTGAAAAATTGCCTGAAGGAATCTGCGGCTGTGAAAGCTATTATGCTATTGAAAAGTCATTTTTGAATTACGGAATTGGTCAAACTGTCATTTCTGCTATTGAACACCACAATTTTGAGCGGATTTTACATGAATATTTATAATTTTTGAATTTTTTGATGAAAAGTATTGCATTTTTGGTATGATTGATATATTATATTACAATGAGATTTAAA
>CATJNN010000159.1 GCA_949742185.1 uncultured Clostridia bacterium
AAGGGTGAGACGGGGAAGATGATTATATTTAAAAGGACTTCCGACGAGCCATATCAGATTACAACGGCTTCATATGATATAAACATGATTGCAAATGTTGAAAAGCTTGTTCCCGCAGAGTGGATTGTTGACGACAATACGTATGTGTCAAAAGAATTTGAACGATATGCTCGGCCGCTTATAATCGGCGAGTTGTCGCCGTTTATGGTAGACGGTCTGCCAAGACATGTGTTTATAGATAAATAATATATTTGGTCTGTCTATTCTTTTGAGTATGCAGACCGATATTTTTATGCCGAAGTGAAATGATAGAAAAAATATTTTGACTGGCTTTTGGAGTATATATTAATTTACGGATTTTAATTAAGAGAAAAAACACCTGTCGGTTATATAACCGACAGGTGTTTTTATAAGTGCAGTACGCTGACTATCAACGTTTTATAAGCGTTGCCACTTGCTTTGTCAATTCGGGCAAAATAAGATTTGAGAGGTCTCCCGTATAGTGGTTAAAGTCATTTGGATACCATTTTAAAAGCTCTTCCGCTTTATTTGCCGCCGCTTCATCAGCCGCTGCGCCGGAGCCGCCTGCAGCGTCACGGGCTTTTCTGACCTCGGCGGTCATAAGCTCGTCTGTTATTGCGCCGATGTCTACATATCCCAGAATATTTTTATCGTCTTTTCTGGATTGGTAAACCTCATACAGAGCAACGTCAAAATCGTCGTAACGCTTCCCGGTAAAGGTTTCGGTCTGCTCGTTGTACACCTTGCCTTTATACGAGCCCCAGTTTCCGTTTGGCGTATAGCTTCCCAGAATGACCTTTCCGCCCATTTGGATGACGGAGTCAATATAATAATTGAGCTGTGCTTTAAAGTCTTCTATGGTTCCGCTATAGCCGTTTGTTCCCATGCCGCTGATAGACACAACATCGTTCGGGCGTATGGTTCTGAGAACGGAGTCTAAAAGTCCTTCGTTATAGAAGCTCGTTAGCTGTCTTGCGCCTCGTCCCATATTGCGGAAGTTATCGACCGCGCCGGCAAGTTCCGGATAGGATTGCCATTTGCCCGCGAGCACGTAGCCCCACGATGGATTTTGTGCGACTGTGGAATCGCCTATTTCAATCCATGCAGGCTTTTCGCCGGCTGTTTTCACCGGCTGTTCCTCAATTTTTACAGAAGCAAGTTTACCTGTTCCCGCGAGGTTTAAGTCGAGTATGCCTTTTCCAACAGTTTCTCCGTCGCCGACAACTGCTACTTCATATGTTTTTGAGGTCAGCGCAGAGTTTGTATCTTTTTTTATTCCTGTTAAATATCTGTTATATTTTTCAAGATATAGCGTCCCCTCATAGCTGACCGTTATGTTATAAACTTTTCCGGCAGCGACGTTGGCTTTGAATACGATATCGCTTCCCGATAAATATCCGCTGTTATTTTCAGCCGCCCCCTCTATGCCGAAGCCAAGCGCGTCATCGTAGGCGGTTTCTGCAGTAACCATGGTCTGGTTATCTGCCGCGGCGCCGCTTCCGAATGAAAAATTCAAGCTGTAGATTATAACGGAGGTTTTTCTTGTAATTGGCTGTCCTGCAGTGTTTTGCGCTGAAGCGATAACTACTGCTTTTGAAGCCTCCGCATCCGGCGATACAGTGATTTCTCCGGTAATTTCATTTATGCTGACGCCTCTTACGGGAGTTTCCAGAGAATATGAAACCGCGCATCCGTCAATTTCATTTCCAAGTCCGTCGCGCACAACAGCAGAGCACTCTGCAGTTACGCTTTCGCCAGATGGGATGAGAATACTTTTCGGCTTATACAAGCTCAAATTTGTCAATCGGCACAGGCGTTTCCGTGGGCTCCGACGGTGGTTCGGGATAATCAGTCCATGCGCCTGTGCTATACAGCGTATATGCCGTGTTGTTTCCCGCAATAGCGCCTACAGAATTGTAAGCCTCCTGATGATAGTGATACTGATCCCGCATTAGAGCCGCATATTCGTCGGTATAAAAAGAAGCGACTGCCGTGATATTTTGTTCTGTGTCCGCAAGTTCTTTCTGCGCTAAATTTATCGCCTTATACCGAGCGTCCTTAACCTCGTCAATCGCGACCGCCCCGCTTGTTTTGCAGCGACCGATTCTTATCATGAACATATCCGTAAGCCCTGTTTGTGATTTCATCGCATCAAAAATTGCTTTTGTGTTTGCTTTGTATAACGCGGCGCTTCTGTTGCTGTCCGCGTCTGAACAGCCTTGACACCACACCATAAATTGTTTGCCTACAGTATAACCGCAGCTTTCAAGATACGCCTTAGCCTCGTTATATCTTGTCGCCGCTTCGTTTATTTTCGCACTGTCGTTCCACCATTTCGACTCAGTTCCTCCGCGGGAGCACTGCACGCCTACAAGCGGCGTTCCCGCTGTCTGATAGTAGCTTTCCATAAATGCGGAGACCATATCTCCGCTGCGGCGGTCGACGCCGCTTCCGCTGTTATCGTTAACCGCGTCGTTATTTTCATGTTTGCCGAAAGGTTCCGATACGGTTGTTAAAACCCCGGGTTCGGTAATGGGATGATATTCAAAGCCATGTCCGGGAGCGCAGGGAACCGCATTTTCATAATCTCCGCGTCCAGCCATATTGGACTGTCCCATAAATATTGCTAAATCTACGGTTTTGATTTCGGTTTGTTCTGATAAAATCCATTCCTCAAGCCCTATTTCAGCGGCGGCTTTAGCTGTGATTTTGTGCCCCTCATACGGATATTCCGTATATCTTGCGTCAATTCCAGAAGTCTGCAGACTGTTAATCATAGTTCTGACATTGGAAACAGAAGTCGTATCGTCATTATATCCCGCAAACGCCCAGACCTTGCCGACGGGTTTTGCCGTTCCCGCGCCTGCGATGGTGATAATTTTATCTGCGCCCGAAGAAAGCGCGGCGTTCACGCTTTCCGACTGACCAATCACTATGATCTCCCGCGCCGTTGTACGCACCTCGTCTACAAGCGCGGTAATATCGGAAAATATCTCCGCTGACTGCGGCGCAATAAGCGCGGCTCTACCGCTGAGTTTATCAAAAAATGGCTTTGCGTCATATAACTGAGAATATGTATCTGTTCCGCACCGCATTTCGCTTGCTAAATAAATTACTGCCGGCGCGTCTGTTTGTTCTTTAATTCTGCAAGGATAGCCGGCTATTGTTTTAAGCTCGTAGCCATCCGTAACGGTTATGTCTGCGGGCGGTTCGGTCGAATTAAATTCAGAGATTGTCAGATTGTCAAGTGAAATATATCGTTCACCCGCTGTTTTTGAGCGCGTAGACGATATTTCCAGTTTTTTAAAATCGGATATGGTACCTTCGGGAAGTTCTCCGGAAAAAGAGGTGTTTCCGATTGTGACAGTTACAGTTCTTGCATTATAATCAATATCAGTTTTTATATGGTGATTTCCAACGCCGCCCCATGCCGAGCGCACAGCTTTGTCGTCTGCCGCGACGGCGCCGCATATCATAAGACCTTTTGCGGGGGTTTCATCATATGGATGAACCTGAAAATCTACAATGATTTCTTCGCTGTTTTTTACAGAATAATTGAAAAATTGCTGACCGAGAGCCTTTGAGTGGTCTATAGCGTCAAATTCAATCGTAATGTTGTTTCGTATAGAGTTTTTCATGTCGACAGTAACTGAGCCGCTTTTTGTATCGCTCGCAGGAAACTGTATCTCTCCGCCGCTCCATACGGCGCTGCCGCCCATGACGGGTACATTTTTGCCTTCGGACGGCGGAGCGGCGTCAAAGCTCCATGAAGTGGACGGAGACTGATATTCTTCGGCTTCGCCGCCGCTTACAGGCGGCTGCTCTTCCGTGGCTGACTTAAACGAGAGCGTTTTAACAGCAGACGTTCCTTTTCTGTATCCAAGCTGAAATTTTTGTCCTTCCGTTAATTCCATAGAAACACTGCTTCCGTATTGATTGGAATATTGTCCGTTAATAAAATAGCTGATGTCTTTTCCGGTATACGAAACAGTGCCGTTGGACGGAGCCGTAAATTCAATATATGAGCCGGTTAGTTTTTTTGCATCCGCTCCGGTCAGATGAACCGTACCGTCTGCATCGACGTATGTGCCCTCGTATGTAAGATGGGCCGTAGTGTTCGCGTCAATAGATATTATGTCCGAAGCTGTGCCGTAGTCCGTTTTTATGCCGTCTTTAACGAGCAGCGTAAAGTCGCACATGTAATCGGCATCCTCGGCCAAAACAACAGATGGTATAAATGATATAAGTATCGCCATTGCTGTTATGAGGCTTATAATTTTTGATGATTTCATAGCGTTTCTCCTTTTGATATTCTTTTGTACTAATTATACAATGATTTAAATTATTTCGGAATTGCGTTTTGTGTAAATGAGTTTGCGTTTTTTGCTTTTATATGCTATAATAAATAATGGTGATTATAATGGATATAAAAATTGTAAAACATGGAAATCATGCTGTAAACAGCGATACGGACGGATATATGTATAATTTTAACACCTCAATGGGAAGTGATTTTAGTTTGCA
The DNA here is from genome assembly GCA_949742185.1 of uncultured Clostridia bacterium. Classification (GTDB taxonomy): domain Bacteria; phylum Bacillota; class Clostridia; order UBA1381; family UBA1381; genus CATJNN01. Next base: position 4,546 of record CATJNN010000159.1, read on the forward strand.
TATTCATACATGCTTTGAATTTATACATATAATACACGGCAAACTTTTATATAAAGTCGAAAATTCGGAATATATGCTCTCAGACGGCGATTTTATAATGACAAAGCCCGATGAGTTTCATTCGTTCAGTTTTCCGGAGGAATGTGAATATCAGCGCGAGTTTCTGCATATTTATCCTGGCTTTTTAAAGAATTATCCTGAGATTCTTGAGAGCCTTCAAACTAGAAAATCTGGTTATTTTAACCGTATTCCGGCGGATGTGGTTGAGAAATACGGTATTAACAGAATATTCAGAGATATTGAGAAGTGCTGCGCAGAGCCTGTGGAGGAAACAGATTTTATGATGCTGACATACACCCTCCAGCTTGCTGTGAAAATAAAACAAATTCTTCGCAGTGAAACGCCTGAAAATCAGAGGATTCCCGCTCAAAGCAAGGCGAATGTTATATGCAGTTATATAGACGCTCATTTTATGGAGGATATAAGTCTGGAGGAAATTGCGAAATCTGTTTTTATGTCTCCATCGCACACGAGCCGGCTTTTTAAACAAGAAACAGGTATGACCATAAAATCATATCTTACTATGCGGCGCATACGTAAAGCGAAAAATATGATTATGGAAGGACATAAAACCATGAGTGTATTCGTTGACTGCGGTTTCAGCGATTATTCAACTTTCTATCGGGCGTTTATGAAGATTGTGGGAATGTCGCCGGATAAATTTAAACAGCAGCAGACTAAAAAAATTTAGAAAACTGTATTATTTTTACCTGATTGTTAAATGTGTTGAAATTTAATCGGCGTTGCGTTATAATAGGTTCAATAAAATTTTATTATAATATTGGGAGAGCAGATATGTTTGATAAAGCTTTGAAATTTTCATTAGAGAAAATAAAAAAGAACACAGTTGAATTTTCAGACGGATTTTTGAGCGATGAAAGCAGCGGATACATATACAAGAAAAATACGGAATGCACAAGCTGGACAGAGGGGTTCTGGCCCGGAATGCTGTGGCTTGCGTATGAGATTACAAACGACGGTGTTTTTAAAAACACGGCGAAGGGTTTAGATAAAATACTGCAGAAAAGAATCTTCAGCCGGCAGGCTATAGACACGCATGATTTAGGATTTTTGTATACGCTTTCCTGCGTTGCCGAATATAAAATATGCGGCGATAAAGATGCGCGCCGCGCGGCTATTGAGGCGGCGGATAGACTTGTTCTGCGTTTTCATGAAAAGGGACAGTTTATTCAGGCGTGGGGAAGACTGGATGAAAAAGAAAATTATCGTCTGATAATAGATTGTCTTATGAATTTGCCGCTTCTTTTTTGGGCGTCGGAAGAGACCGGCGATATGAAATATGCAGATATTGCAAAACGCCATTTTTATACAGCGATAGATTGTGTGGTTCGGGAAGATTACACAACGCACCATACGTTTTATTTCGATTCTGAAACGGGAGAGAAGGTTAAAGGCGTTACTAGGCAGGGGTATAGCGATAATTCCTGCTGGGCGCGCGGTCAGGCATGGGGGATATATGGAATTGCATTGGCGTATAAATATCTGCGCGACGATAAACTGCTTGAACTGTATAATCATATAACTGATTGCTTCATAGAGCGGCTTCCTGAAGATTATGTGCCGTATTGGGATATGGTATTTACAAGCGGCGGAGAGCCGCGCGATACGTCTGCGGCGGCTATAGCGGCGTGCGGTATAATGGAAATGAATAAGTATTTTGAGAATAAGAAATATATGGAGTTTGCGCTGAAAATGATGCAGTCGCTGGAAGATAATTATCTTACGGACGAAAGCTCAAACGGAATTTTGACGGACGGAATGTATTCAAAGCCGGACGGCTCGGAACCGGAATGTAACGTGTGGGGAGATTATTTTTTCCTTGAAGCGTTAATAAGACTTATTAAGCCGGATTGGAAGATGTATTGGTAATAAAATTTGCTGCATATCCTTTCTGGGAGTTTGTCAACAAAATAAGAGCGTTAAAAACGCTCTTATTTTGTTGCTTGGATTTTATATTATCTATTCCTGACGTTCAACGGGGATTTTAACATATACGGCAGTGCCGGCGCCAACGGCGGACTGAACGGAGATGCCGTAACTGTCTCCGAATATAATTTTAATTCTTTTGTTCACATTATCAAGACCTATATGAGATTTTTCCTGATTATATGTGTTGTCTTCAAAACGGCTGTTAAGGCTGTTTACTGATTCCGCGTCCATTCCCACGCCGTTGTCGCTTATCGTGATTATTATATTTTCGTCGTCGCGCCGCCCTGTAATTTTGATAAGCCCCTTGCTGTTTTTTGGTTTTATTCCGTGATATACGGCGTTCTCAATAATCGGCTGAAGGCAGATTTTTATGATTGTATATGAAAAAATTGCTTCGTCGATATCCCATTCTATATCAAATAAATCACCGTAACGCAGGGACAGAATATTTATATATTCCTTAGTATATTTAATTTCGTCTTCGATGGTAACAAAATATCCTGAAGACAGGGTATTACGGAAGAAGCTTGCCAGATTTACCAGGGATTTTGACACGGGATTGTCTGAACCTGACATATTATACGCCATCCAGTTTATAGTTTCAAGCGTGTTATATAGAAAATGAGGATTTATCTGCGTTTGCAGCATATCATATTGGGTTTGACGCAGGAGTTTCATGCGTTCTTCAAGAATTTCCTCCATTTTTGTCTTGTCTTCTATGTGCAGACGTATATTATTGATTATGTACATAAGCTCGTTTTTATCTTCAGCGCCTATATTATTCACTGACGGAGTGAACTCGTCAAGCGATGAGATAATTTCGTGGAGCGGGGTATAGCTTTTTACAGAGGCTACATATGCTAAAATAAAAACGACTATCAGAAGAAAGAATAGTGTCGCGGCAATTTGAAGCCTGAGCATAGAAAGCTGATTTTCATATATCGTGCGCGGATATGCGCTTATATATTTAAAGTCTGAAATTAGACTGTCCGAGGCTTGAAGCAGATAGCCTTCTTCATTAATTTCGCAGGAAACGGTTTCAAAGGAGTTTTTTATATCTGCTGAACTAAATCCTATATCTTCGGGCTTCATATGCAGATATGAAGCGTCGTTTGCCATTATAATTCTGTTTTTTGTGTCAATTAAGAAAAACAGTCTGCCGTCTTTGTAACGTTTATATAGTATTGAGTTATACATAATTTGGGAATTAACGTTCATTATCACAGCGCCTTTTTTTTCATCGGCAATATATATGGGTTTAATAATTGTAATAAGAGGAGGATATGTATTATTTTTGTTTCTGGGAACTATAATTCCTTTTTGAGCGCTGATGGAATTGTAGCTGTCGAGCCAGCCTAAGTCGTTAAACTCTGAAACGGACATAATATTTTCATCAACGATGACGGAATCAGACAGTTCGGAATATATGTACACTGAGTCAATGTATTTATATACTATTGGAAGCGTTTTTGCGAGCCGTGTAATGGTTTTGAACGAATCTGTGCTGATATTGTTGATTGTGAACATCTGCGCGCTTTCATTACTTGCAATAGAGCTGCTCATCATGTCGCACTCCATCAGGGTTCTGTCAATAATATTTGACGAGCCGTCTAACATGGAGGAGTTTTCAAATTCAATTTCTTCACGCATATTCTCAAAATTGCCCGAATAAAACATGATGCTTAAAATGAGAAATGGAACAATAGTCAGCAGCGAAATAAGCAGGAATGTGCGCAGAAATATACTGTTCATTTTAAACTGTTTAATATACGGCCATATATTTTGAAGCTTTTTCATAAGGGGTATGTTCCTTCCTTTGTGCCAGATAGTAAGATTAATTTCACAAATAATCTATATTTTTTATGAATTATGGATATATTCGCTGGGAGTGCATTTATAGTATTCCTTGAATACGCGTGTGAAATAGCCTGAGTTCTGATATCCGCATTCCTTGCTTATGTCATTGATTTTCTTGTTTTCGTGAAGCAGACGCGCGGCATGTTGCATACGAACTTTAAGCAGATAATCGCTGAAGTTTTCGCCGGTTTGTTCTTTAAAAAAGCGGCTGCAGTAAGCCGGATTGAAAAATACTTTTTCCGCCGCGTCCTGAAGAGAGATGTTTTGTGAAAAATTTTCATTTATAAACTGAATAAGCTTATCGACAACTATATTATCGGTTTTCTTATCTTTTGGCAGAAGCCTGTTAATAATATTATCAATAATATGAGTTGACAAATCGTATATTTCGCTGTATTCGGAGATTTTTGGCAGAGAGGCGTATCCCGCGAAATCAGCTTCAAGCTTTATATTGAGGTTAGCGTACAGCTTGTCTATTATTATTTCAAAAATATTAAAAGCATATTGACCGAGCTGTTCGTTTTTGCGTGTATTGCTGTCCAAAAGCGTGCGCATTTCGGATTTTGCTCCATTTATATCTTTGTTTAATATTGCCGCATAGAGACGCATAATATTGTCAAGAAATGAGTTTACGTTGCTGTTCTTTTCTGACAAAAGAAGATTGCGAATATTTATAAGCGTATTTTTTAGGTCGTCAAAGTTAGTAGGCTTTGTTATATATTCTTTCACGTTATATTTTATCGCCGCTTTTGCGTATTCAAATTCAGCGTAGCCGCTGAGAAGAATAACATGTATCCAAGGCTTGTTTTCGTATATATATTGCGCAAGGTCAATGCCGGACACCTCAATCATCCTTATATCTGAAATAACTAAATCCACATCGTTTTCTTTCAGATAATTAATAGCGTCTGCGCCGTCTCTGAAAGCTTCGGCAACATAAAACCCTGCGTCGCAGTTATTTATGAAAGAGGAGATGCTTGACCGTATCATCAGCTCGTCGTCCACAATTATAACACTAAACATAAAAATCTCCCTTCCGCCGCTTTGCGCCGGCATAAACAGTAATTAAAGACTTTTTATTTATTCTGAAAAGAATATTTTTTTCTTGGTTTTGATTTGTAGTATATCACAAGAAACAGGATTAATCAAGCGTCGTCTCTAAAATATATGTGTAAATTGCTCATATACAGACTGGAAAAGCGTGGGATAGTATTAATGATGTACAAGAAAGAGGTCAATATATGAACAAAAAGTAAAATTTTTTCACTTGAATTGTGTCGGCGCCTCGTATAAAATATTATTAAAAGAAAGAGAAAGTGAGGTAAAAAGCTATGGCTAAGTTAGAAATTAAAAAAGCCGAAAAGCCAATCACAAACAAAAGAAAAAAAAGCAGATGGAAGGAATTTCGTGACAATGCGGAGCTTTCAGCTCTTATGCTTCCGGGAATGATTCTGCTTTTAATATTCGCATACATACCGATGTTCGGCATAATTATCGCGTTTAAGGATTACAGAAATAATCTGGGTATTTTCAAAAGCAAATGGGTAGGGTTGGACAATTTTAAATTTTTCTTCACATCGCAGGACGCGTGGAGAATAGGACGCAATACAGTAGGCTACGGTCTGCTTTTCATAATTCTTGGTTTAATTGCGGCAGTATTGGTTGCAATACTTCTTTATGAAGTACGAAACAGAGCAGCGTTAAAATTTTATCAGACGAGTATGATACTGCCGCACTTCCTCTCTTGGGTTATTATAGGATATATAACATACATATTGCTTGAGCCTGATATGGGTATTTTCAACAAGATAATTCAGGCGTTTGGCGGCAAGGGACTGCAATGGTATTCCGAACCGAAGTATTGGGTGTTTATTCTGCCCATTGTGAACTTGTGGAAAACTGTAGGACTAAAATCCATAATGTATTACGCGGCGCTTATGGGAATAGACGAGCAGCTTTATGAAGCGGCGCAGCTTGACGGCGCGGGAAGATTTAAGCAAATATTGTATATCACGATTCCGTCGCTGGTACCGCTTATGGTAATTCTCACTATCTTGGATGTGGGACATATAATCAAAGGCGATTTCGGATTGTTCTACACAATACCGCGCGACGTCGGACTTTTATATCCTACGACTGATATTATTGACACATATGTATACCGCGGATTACGTACCGGAGACGATATAGGCATTACCACGGCGGTCGGACTGTTCCAGTCGGTAGTGGGACTTTTGATGGTGGTAGGCACGAATCTGGTAGTGAAAAAAATATCGCCGGAAAATTCATTATTCTAATAGGGAGGGAGAAAGATGAAAAAACAAAACAGAATCTCCAATATAATAATAAATTTGTTGTTCTGCGTTGGGTCGCTTTTGTTTATACTTCCGTTTGTGCTGATAATTTCAGCGTCGTTCACGGAGGAGGCGGCATTGGTTGAACATGGTTATAAGCTTATTCCGTCGGTGTTTTCAACAGAAGCGTATAAGTATGTTTTCAGAACTCCGCATCAGCTTATAGACTCATATAAGATAACGATTATTTATTCGCTTTTAGCAACTTTCCTTGGGGTAATCGTTATGTCTATGCTGGCGTATCCGCTTTCGAGACCAAACTATAAATATAAGAAACCGGCAACGTTTTTTATATTTTTTACAATGCTTTTCTCGGGCGGACTTGTGCCGAGCTACATATGGATGACAAGATACCTCCACTTGGGAGACACAATATGGGTGTATATACTTCCGTTTCTTGTGAACGCGTTTCATGTAATCGTTATAAGAACATTTTTTCAGGGGCTTCCTCAGTCCCTGGTTGAATCTGCTAAGATTGACGGGGCGAGCGAACTGCAAATATTCTTTAGGATAGTTATGCCGCTTTCAAAGCCGGTTATTGCAACAATTTCGCTTCTTACGCTTCTTGCAAGATGGAATGACTGGAATACGGCGCTTATATATATTAAGTCAAGTAATTTGTATTCGCTGCAATATTTGCTGCAAAAGATACTTCGCGAGGCGGAATTTGTGAAGAACATGGCGGACAGCGCACCGGTTGCGGGAATTGACCTTGATTTATCAAATCTGCCGTCAATAACTATACGCTTTGCTATGTGTATGGTTGCGGCGGGTCCGATGCTTGTGGTGTTCCCGTTCTTCCAGAAGTATTTTGCAAAGGGATTAACTGTTGGAGCGGTTAAGGGTTAATTTGTTCTAAATTAAATAGGTATATAAAGAAAAAGAAAGGGAGAGAGACATGGAAAAGAGGAAATTAATTTCACTTATTCTTTCACTGGCAATGATGTTCAGCGGTATAGCGATACCTGTTACAGCGGAAGAAGCGGGAAGCGGCGGCGAAGCCAAAATAACTTTGCCGGATGGTTACAGTTTTATTGACGCTGCGCATAACGGGAATGTCGTTGTTGCGATGGCAAAGGATGGAGCCAAAACTGCGGCAAAGCTTTATTATTCTGCTGACGGCGGAGTTACATGGGCTGAGAGTGAAAATCAGCCGTTAGCAAGCAATGCTGGAATTACAAAAAATCTAAATTCACAGCAGCAGCTTGTTTACTGGGAGCATAATAAGATTTTTGTTGCACACGGGACCGGCAAAACATATACATCCTCAGATGGTGTAAATTGGATGGATAATACGGCTATACACTGGACAACGGATACAATGCTTACAGTTTCAGGAGAAAATCTTGTGTTTGCCGGATTGGCTTCTGCAAACGCAACAAGCGATTTAGCTACAAAACAATTTGCAAATAATAAATATAGTATACCAAGCACTACAGGTATAAATTTTAAAGTTGTAGCGGCAAAACCTGCGGAGGCGGACGGGACGACAAGCGTATTGGTAGGAGACAAAGGCAGACTTCATACAATGACATTTAAGCCTGAGACGCCAAAGTACACATGGGCGGCAGGCGGTAATAATGCTTCTGCGGCTGCGGTTACAGCAAATCCATACGACGCGCTTTATGCTAAGACGGCTGACCAGTATCTCGTAATTGACGGTTCGGAAACGGTTGTTGCGGTGAAAGACGCAAACACAATCGTAACGTCTGCCCCAAGCGCAGGTACAAAAGTGACGGGTATAGGCGCAAGCGACAAGTATATTGTCGCGGGAATGGAAAACGGCAAGCTGTATTATACGGCGAACGCCGAGATAACGGCGGACACAGTGTGGACAGAAATTTCTGCTGCGTCTGATACGACTGCTTGTACAGAGACTGTAAAGAATATTGAATTTTTAGACGACGATAATTTCGTTGCATTCAGCGATACACAAGTTTATAAGGGTGATAAGGACGGTTATAAAAATATTAACGATATTGAAGCGTCGGTAACTCCTCCGACGCAGGAGCCGACAGAAGAACCGACAACTCCGCCGACGGAAGAGCCGACTCCCGAGCCGGAGAAAACATTTGTTAAAGACGGGTATCATCTTATGGACGTTGCGCGCAAGGGAAATACGCTTGTGGCAATGGCAAAGAGTGAGAATAATGCATTAGGTCAGCTTTATTATTCGGACGACGGCGGCAGCACTTGGCAGAATACCCAAAACAATCCGTCGGGAATAAGAGATAACTCGCTTATATCGGGGAATGATTTGTCTCAGCAGCAACTGGTTTACTGGGCAGAGAAAAACATTTTTGTAGCGCATTCGGCAAAAAGCACTTATTCTTCCGCGGACGGTATCACATGGGCAGAGGAAGCAAATCTGCACTGGAATTCAAATACAATGATTGCGACGTCCGGGAAAGAGTTTGTAGCGGGAACAAAAGACTTGATGAGTGCGACAAGCGACATGTCGGCGAAGAAATTTGACGACAATAAAAAAGATTTGGGTACAACAGGATACTATACTGCCGCTATTGCGGCAAAGCCTGCCGACAGCGAAGGCAATATCGAAATGATTGTAATAAATAAAGCGGTCGGGGACAATCCTGCGACAATATGCGGCGCGGGCTTTAAGGCGGAAGGCGGCGCATATACATGGACCGATGTAAAGAAGGGTTACGGAAAGTCGGGAGTTTTGTACGATGCTATGTATTCCGAGAAAGCGGGACAGTATCTTGCAGTCAACGGCACGGCTAACCTTCAGGTAATCACACAGGCGAACGCACAGACTACGCCGGCGCTTTCTCATATAGCCGTTCTTGCGGACGACAAGGTAACCGGAGTAAACGCCAACGCTAATCATATAATAGTCGGAATGGAAAGCGGCAAAATGTTTTACACAGCCGCGGCTCCGCTTGCGTCAACCACGGCATGGACAGAAATTCCTGTTTTGGAGGGAGCAACAGCGGCGACTGAGCCTATAAAAAATATTGAGTTTTTAGACGACGGAAGTTTTGTGGCTCTCGGAGCTACGCAGGTATACAAAGGTGATATTACAGGATATAAAAATATAAACGATAAGAGTGAAGAACCGACGCCAACTCCAACAGAAGAACCGACGCCAACGCCGACGGCAAAACCGGAGGAGCCGGAAGACCCAAGCAAAAATCCTTTTTACGGAGTTCAGCTTATGGGCGGCGCATATAACGGCGAAGTTTATGTTGTGTACGGAAACGTTACAAATGCGGACGAGTCGGCGGACGCCAAAAAGCTTGGCAGAATATTTACATCAACCGATTGCGTTACATGGGAAATGACAGCGGATAACGTTACTACGTTCAGCACCCAGAAGAACGGGGCAGTATGGTGGGAAGCGCAGAATAAATTTGTTATATCGGGAGTGACCGATATGTTCCCGCAAACAAGCGGAGGCACCGTAGGTCTTGCTATGGTTTCCGCCGATGGCTCAAAGGATAGCTGGGAAATGGTTACAACAACAGATTTTCGTGTGAAGACGGATATTGTTGTCAGAGGAGATAAGCTTTACACAACAAATCATGGAAGACGATTCCGAATGTTTACGGGATTAGACGTCGCAGAGGGAATGACAGAAATCTTGCTTAACGGCGCAAATCATTTAGGAGAAGCACAGGGGTACTACGAAACAATCGCAATGAGCAATTCGGCAGGCGCGGATAATATTCCTTCAGTATTTTTGGCATATAACGGCAGCGCTATGGTGAGAGACAAAGACTCGGCAGAAGCTGAGGAGGCAAACAGATGGAAAAAAGTAACCACAGTAGGCGGCAGCGGGCAGGTTTCAGACGCTGTTTATAGTGACGCGCTTGGGAAGTTTGTAGTTACTCTTAATGGTGGATACAGAACATCGGTGGTCAGTCTTTCGGGCGGTAACGGAGTTCAGGGACCGGTAGTAAGCGGCAAGGTATGCTCTGCGCTTGATACAAACGGAGAGGACTTTATGTTTGCTTGCGAGGATGGCGGAGTGTATACTGCCGCAGACGACGAAAACTTTATTGTGTTTGACAGCGAGGGTAAGGTTGTAAGCAAAGCGGAATTAAAGAAAGTTCCGCTTGCAAAAGGCGAAGAAAATACATTGCCTGTTACTAATGTAATCACTATGGGCGACAAGTTCCTTGCAATAGCAACTGATGGAAAGAACAGCGACATACTCACAATTTCTAAAGCGGGCGATTCATATTCATACGTTAAATTCAGCGACAGCTTAAAGCCTGAGCCTGTTCCTGAAACGTACGATATAAAATATGAAAACGGAAGTGCTGTTATTACAGCTCCAAACGGTACATACGCGCTGATATTTGCGGCATATGACGACAGCGGTATACTGACGAGCGTAGAATATAAAAATGTTGAAATCGCAAACGGCGAAAAGACAGAGACGCCCGAAACATTTACATTGGACGGAGCTGCAAGCGGAAAGGTAATGCTTTGGAATAATATGAAGGATATATTGCCGCTGGCAATGGTGGAAATCCCTTTCAACTAGAGGACGGTCAGGCTATTTATGTTTCCGCTGTCGGAGACGACAGCGGAAACGGGGATTTTTACTCACCTGTAAAAACACTGGAACGCGCGATTGAGCTGGCTTCAGCAAAAAAAGAAGACGCGCAGGAAGAAATTAAAATATATATGCGGGGAGGCGTATACCATGTCTCGAACACGATTAAAATATCGGATTCCTACAATGAGTATGCGCCGCTCCGTATATGTGCATATCGGAATGAAGATGTGACTATAAATGCAGGAATTGATATTCCTCTTTCGGCTATGGTGGCTGCGAATGCGGATTTTATAAACGCAGTTATCAACAAGCCTGCGAGCGGAAAGATTTTGCAGTATAATCTGAGAGACGCAGGGATTGACGATTACGGAGAAATTTCTCTGCGCGGTTTTCTTATTTCCGATGAAAAGGAGGCGCAGGCAGAGCTTAGTTTAAACGGGCAAATGCAGCAGCTTGCGCGCTGGCCTAACGATGACTACACGGGGCTTATAAAGCCTGCGGATAATTCCGATGAATATGGGAAAAGAAGTAAGGCGGGGATTGCCAATGGATGCAGCTTCAGAGTGGATTTTGACCGTCCGTCACGCTGGAGCAAACCGGAAGACGTATGGCTTGCGGGAACATTGGGACCTAATTATAATTTTGACTATTATCCGGTGAGTCGCTTTGACGCAGAGGAAAAACGGGTTTATTTAAGCCGCGGCGCATTGCAGAAATATTATACCGAGCCGTATTACAGATTTGAGAATATTCCGGAAGAGCTTGACGCTCCGGGTGAATATTATATAGACAGACAAAGCGGCATGCTGTATTTTTATCCGCCGGAGAATACGCCGGAAAACTCAGTGCTGACAATAACAATGTCTACGCCGACATTGGATTATGGCGCGGGGAAAGCGCCGAATTCAATGTTCAGACTGGACAACTGCAAAAATATCAGTTTTGAAAATCTGACATTTAAAGGCGGACGCGGTTCGGCTGTGACAGGCAGATATAACGATAGGATACAGTTTATAAACTGCGACATTAACAGTTTTGGCGAGCATGGAATGCGATTGGACTATTCCACAAATATTACAGTAAAAGACTGTCGCGTGCATGACGTTGGTCAGGATGGAATGCAGTTTACAAATTGCGGGGATTATGCAAATCTTATTCCTAATAATATTCTTGTGCAAAATAATGAGATTTATAATTTTGCAAGATTAGAGCGGGATTATAAGGCGGGAATAAATTTTGGATACAGAAGCGTAGGCGCTACTGCCGCTCATAATCATATATATAACGGACCTCATACGGGAATGATTTTCTATGGCGTTAACAATAGTATCTATGGAAATGAGTTTAATAATCTTGTTACGGAATTTAATGATATGGACGCGTTATATACAAACAACTCCAACTACCCTTGGGAAAGAGGAAACAAGATTTACGGAAATTACTTTCATGACATTGGAAGAAGCTCTATGAACGGCAGACATCAGGTTAATGTGAGAGCCATAAGAACGGATAACAAGGGCTGCGGGCTTAATATATATGAAAATTTGTTCTATAGAATAGGCGACGGCGGAACCGGCAGAGGTAACAACGGAATAGGCGGAATAACCGCTGAAGGTACGCGCAATAAAATTTATAATAATTTGTTTGTAGATTGCAATGAAGCGTATACGAATACGCAAAAGTATATTGAAATTGCCGAGGCTGAAGACGGGACGCTTTATCCGAATACAGGCACAATTAATGGAGCCAGTGTGGCTGATTTGAAGAAAGAGATGCAGGCAAGACTTCCTGTTTACGGAAAGCAGTTCCCAGAGCTTTACAGTTTCTTTAATGAGCATCCGAATATGTCAAAGACAAATGAATTTAAAAATAATATGATAATAAATAGGGCTTTTCCGCTTAGTATATATAACGGAGAGCAGAATAAAGAAGGATTTAGAGGTTCGGAGATGCTTGTTGATGCGTCAGGTAATTTTGTTGGAACTGAGGATCCGGGATTTATTTCATATTCAGATGGAAATTTGGAGCTTTCGCCCGAAGCAGCGGCAAAGGTTGAGGGACTCCCAAACTTTGATATGAGTTCATTTGGTGTAATTAAATAATTAAAAATACATTATATAGGAGGGCTAAAGGTGAAGAAGATTGCTATTATGCTTGCAGCGGCTATGACAATTCAAATGAGCGCTGCCGCCGCGTATGCAGACTATGCGGATACCGCCGGTCATTGGGCGGAAGGCTTCATAAGCAGCCTGACCGCCGAGGGCATTGTGGAAGGGGATAGCGTAAGCTTCCGACCCGACAGCCATGTCAGCGTGGCGGAATTCATAAAAATGACGCTGGCTGCAATGAAGATTGACGTTGCGCCGCAAACGGCAAACTGGTCGGCTCCGTATATTAAAAAAGCGTTAGAGGAAAAATTGATATATGCGGATGAAATTGTTGATTTTTCAAAGCCTATAACGCGTGGAGAGCTTGTTAAAATATGCGTGAGAGCTATAGATGCGAACGCTGTGGCAGGCAATGAGCGAGAGCAGTTAATATCGCGTATTTCAGACTATTATGATATTCATAACAGCGACAAGGAATATGTGCTTGCGGCGTACGCTAATAAACTTATTTATGGTTATGAGGATAACAGCTTTCAAAGTGAAAGATATACCACAAGAGCGGAAGCGTGCGTTATAATAGATCGCATGATTTCAGCGGGTAATTTCTCTAAGCCGGACGACGGAGGCAATCAGACAGTGATAGACGCAGGCGACGCAGTATATGTCGCGGAGTCGGGAAGCGACTCAAACGACGGTTCGGCGGACGCTCCGTTTAAGACTATCGAAAAGGCGCGGGATAAAGTGCGCGAGGTTATCGCGGCGGGCGCTTATCCTAAGACAGGAATGACAGTTTACCTGCGCGGCGGGGAATACAGGCTTGACAAATCTCTGGAGCTTGGAGCGGGAGATTCGGGAACGGAGGAGGCGCCTGTTGTATACGCGTCATATCCGGGAGAAACAGCGAGAATTACAGGCGGTGTGAAGCTGCCGTACAGTGAGTTTAAGAATATTTCAGACGATATGGCGTCTAAGCTGATTGATAAATCAGCGGCGGGAAAGGTGCTGGAGCTTGACCTCGGCAAGCTGGGAATTGAGGAGCTTGGTCAGCTTTCGAGACGAGGATATCTTATTGCGGCGGAGGGAGTTCCGCAGGCGGAGTTATATGTAGACGGAAGCAGAATGCAGCTTGCGCGCTGGCCCAATAAGGACTGGGTCGGTACGACTGAAATTGTCAGAAGCGGCGCGAGAAGCAAAAACGGAGTTTTGGAGGGCGCGGTCTACAAGATTGACTATGACCGTCCGACAAAGTGGAAAAACAATATTAACGAGATTTACACAGCGGGCGTTCTGGGACCGAACTATTTTTACGGATATTTCCCGATAGAGAAAATCGACCCCGGACAGATAACGCTTAAGGAAGGCTCGGTAACAAGCTACTATTCAAAGCATTTTATTCGATACGAAAACATATTTGAAGAGCTTGACGAGCCGGGCGAATACTACATAGACCGTAACACAAAAATGCTCTATATGTATCCGCAGGACGGATTGGGCGCGAACTCCGATATAATGCTTTCACAGATTAGCGAGAATTTGATTGCAGGTTCAAATGTAAGCAATGTTACATTTAAAAATCTGAAAATGGATTGTTCGCGCGCGGGAGTTGTGCGTATAAATGGAGCGAAAAACGTCACGGTTGAAAACTGCGAGGTCTCCGGAACAGGTACGAACGGCGTGTATTTAAACGGTACTGGCTGCACGGTTAAAAACTCGATAATCCATGATATAGGAAGTACGGGAATCAGTATAACGGGCGGCGACTACGATAACATTGTTTCAAGTGAGAATATGGTTACGAATAATCATATTTATAAGGCGGCGCAGATTGAACGCTCGTATCAGACGGGTATTACCGTAGGCCACAGGTCAGTAGGCACGACGGTGAGTCATAATGAAATTCATGATATGCCTCATGCCGCGGTTATTATATACGGACCTAATCACACGATTGAATATAACAACATATATGACTCGGTTAAGGAATTCCACGATATGGACGCTATATATATGAATGTATATCAGTATCCGTGGGAGCGCAATGTCATAATAAGAAGAAACTATATTCATGATTTGGGACAGCAGACGTTTACGGAAAAGCAGATGAATGTTGCGGGAATAAGAACGGATAATAACGGAAACGGTTTGCAGGTGCTTGAAAATGTGTTCTACAATATAGGATATCAGAACGCAAACGGAATACGCGGCGTGTGCGCTCAGGGTATCGACAATGTTGTGAATGGTAATATGTTTATAGACACTTCAGGAACATATGAAGCCGCGCATTCATATAATCCGGACGCGAAGTGGGATGTGCAGTCCGACAGCGTTAAGGGAACTTATGAACAGTGGCAGAAATACAGCCCGAAATATTCAGAGCAGAATCCTGAGGTTGCGGATTTCTTTAAACATCATTTCGGAGCATATCAAAACGGAAATAAATTTAAGAATAATCTGGTGGTGAATATTAAATTCCCGCTCGGCACGGCAAACGGCGCTCCGGCGGCTCAGGGCTTTTTTGCAGCGGAGCAGCTTGTTGAGGCTGAGGGAAATATAGTCACAAAATCCGACCCCGGATTTGCAGACTACAGCAAAGGAGATTTCACCCTTAAAGACGACAGCGAGGTTTACAGCAAGAATAAAGATTTCCCGAAGATTGACTTTAAAAATATAGGTCTGCTGAAGGACGAGGCTGTGGGCGTGGTAAAATAGAAAGGATGAGTGTAATTGAAGAAAAAAATATTGTCGTTTATAATTGCGGCGGTTCTGCTGTTTCAGATAGCCGCAATACCGAACGTATCAGCGGCGGGGGTTACGCTTCCGGGCACGTATACGTTTATTGACACCTGTTACAGCCCTGTAAACGGCGGCACATATGTTGCGATGGCAAAGAATTTTACCGATGCGCAAAATCATCCCGCAAGAATTTATGTATCGCAAAACGGAGAGGACTGGACAGAGGCAAAAACTTTTAGTCAGGCGAAGCATTATTACCAAGCAGACGTCAGACAAAATATCGTATGGTGGGAAAAAGAGCAAAAGTTTGTAGCTATTATACTTAATCATCTCTGGTTTTCAGAGGATGGTTATACATGGGAAATGGTGCCGGAGGAGATTTTTAAACGCTCCAATGCTGTTATTGCAACAAACGGACAGCGGCTTGTGGTACTTGCAAAAGCATCTATGCTGGTATTTGACGACCTGGAGAATCCGCCTGTTGAAACATATATCTTTGATAAGAAGCCAGACAATAACACATGTGGTAAAACGATAGGTATTTCTCCGGAAGAACCATATCTATATTTTGGAACTGACCAATATAAGATATGGCTGTGTGACAGCCGTATAGGGCCTAATGGTGATCCGGAACGACCAGACACATCTGCGCAGCTGACTGAAAATATCGGCGCAATACCGTACGACATGGAATGGGTTAGCGGTTTAGAAGGCTGGATTACGGTGAATGGGAAGGCTGTGCTGCGCGTTGTTAATAATGCGGATAAGCCAAGCTATAGCTCTTTAAATGAAGTGATGCTTTCAGACGGTACAGCCAACAAGGAAGGTTTTACGGCTGTTGCTGCAAATGATGAAAATATTGTGTTTGGTACGGAAAAAGGCAAATTCTACATTGCTCCAAACGACAAAGAGGTGGTAAAGGGAACGATTCCGTTTACGGTTGTTGAAGCGGGATATCTCGATAACACGGAAGAAATCCGTTCAATAAGCGCGGCGGGAGACGGAATGTTTTTTGCGGTTTCTAAGACGAAGATATTCCTGATTATGCAAGAGGACGACGGCGTGTGGCGTTTTTATGATGTCGGCGGTTCCAATATATCGCTTGAAAACGAGACCCGCTTTGAAATCCCTGCGTCAGGATCATACACAACAACATTCGCGCCGGTTAACTATGATTATAAAGGTAATGTTTCTTCCGATAATATTGTAAGCTTTGATTTAATATCAGAGCTTCCGACAGGAGTAACATCGGAAAAGCTTAGCGATGCAAGTGCGCAGTTTACGATTGACAGCACGGTTTCCGGCGGACACGAGATTAAATATAAAGCTGTGACTGAGAGCGGAAAAACACAAGAATTTGTTATAACTGTAGTGGACGAAGATCATATTGAAATAACGGGAAATGATAATATGGCAATTCCTCTGGAAGGCGACGAGGCAGAGAGGTATGAGTATCTCTTTGAGATGATAGGAACCGACGGAAATACAATGGACCGTGAGATTGTTGTAAATGTGGAAACTATGCCGGAGGGAGCGAGCTTTGACAGCAGCTCAAACACTTTTATCATAGGCGAGAATACGGAGCCCGGCGAGATTGTGTTTACGGCGTCTTCTGCAGTTAAACCTGAAAATAAAGCGGAAAAACGTGTTAATGTGTCAAGACGCAAGCCTGTAAAAATAGTTTTTGACGAAGCGCCAGACGCGGTGTACATTCCTTATGAGGGGAAAGCGCTGTATAAGTATTCAGCTAAGCTGTATGACCAGACTGATAGAGAGCTTTCCTATGAAAAAGTGAAATGGAGCGTTGAAGCGAAGGATATTCCGAGTATGGACGGCGTTGCGATGGAAGAGAACAGAGGCGAGCTTTCGCTAATCAGCACATTAATAAAAGGTACTGTTACAATAACGGCGGCTTCCGCAAGCGACGCGGAGCTTATCATACAAAAGGATGTTAAGCTTAATTACACTGACCGCCGTATAGTGGATGACGACTTTGCTCAATTTAGTCTGGACACGTCTGTGCCAGCCGAGGGAAAACTTCCGCTTGCGTCAAGAGGACCTCAAGGAAGCACAATTAAATGGCGCAGCACGGATGAGAACGTTATAACAACAGACGGAACGGTAATTCGTCCGAGCCGCGAGGATAAAAAGGTTACGCTCACCGGAGCGTGGAAGTATAACACGGCGACGATTGAAAGAAAATACGAGTTTTTAGTGAAAAAAGCAGAGACGCTTTGCGTTAACGGCGATTTAAAGGAGAACAGCACAAAGGGCTGGAATCCGAAAAATAATACGGAATTATCCGTTATTGAGGAGAACGGCAAGAACGTGCTTAAATCAAGCGGTACGGGCGCGTATCAGACAATAACTTTCACAAACAACAGCAGTTACGGCTTTAATGCGAGAGTGAAAGCGCCGGCAAACGGAAAAATAAGATTAATGTCTGAAAAGGTTGGCAAAATTGCGGAAATCACGTCTAACGGACAGTATCAGGATATAAAAGCGTCGTATGATTATCGCAAGCAAAAGAATTCTTTTGAGGACAAAATTTATCTTGAATATACCGGTGATTTGCTCGTAGACGAGCTTAAGGTGTATGAGATTACTCTGGAACTTAACGCTGCGGCGGCTGCAGTGAATAAGGCAGTGTATAGCAAAAAGGAAAAGGATATAAATGCGGCTGCGGATTTGCTTGACGCTTTTTATGATTTGCCGGTGCGCGACGAGCTTAGAGATAAGCTTGACAAAATAAACAGCTCTTCAAGCGGTGGTTCCGGCGGCTCGGGAGGTTCCGGCGGCGGTGGCGGAGGAAGTTCATCAAAGAATCACAGCACCGCGCCGTCCACAGTGATTATGGGGAACAATACAAATGCAATTCCAACGCCGCCTAAGAAAGAGGACAACACAGCAGACGAGCTTGATACATATCTTTTGAAGTTTAAGGATATGAAAGGGCACTGGGCGAGAACAGACGTTGAGCAAATGGCTGAGCTCGGCGTTATAACCGGAGACGGAAACGATATGTTCCGTCCTGACGACGAAGTGTCAAGAGCGGAATTTGCTGCAATGATAACGCGCGCGATGGGACTTGAGCCGACAGCGTACGAAAACAGTTTCTTTGACGTTGTAAGCGGCGACTGGTATTCGGGATATGTTCAGACAGTGCGCAGTAATAATTATATGAACGGCTACGACGGATTGTTTAATCCGAATGAAGCGATAACGCGCGAGGAACTTGCAAAGGTTATTGTAGCGGCGTATAACGCCAAAACAAATACAAAGCTGGAAACAGGAAAGACCCTGTATTTCAACGACCTCGACAATATAAGCTATTGGGCGTACGACTATATAGTGGAGGCGGCTGACATGGGCTTTATCAACGGAATGACAGAGGAGCTTTTCGCTCCGAAACAGCATGCGACACGCGCGCAGACTGCCGTTATGTTAAAGCGCGTTTACGATAAGCTTAATCCGGCGCAGTAATGTTTTGCCGATTTATAAAGAAAGGAGTTATAAGGTTATAATGAAGAAATTGATAAGTATTTTTATAGCTTTTGTATGTTTGTTATCGTCTGTTAACTTCGTATTTGCCGAGGACACACTCAGCGAAAAACAGATTGACGCGATTTCCTTTATGAATAATATCGGAATATATCAAGGCGTTACTGAAGAAAAAGCGACGGAAGCGCTTACAAGAGCTGAATTTGCAAAAATAGTGGTTAGAGTGATGGGAGGGGAGGAATTTCTCTCTCAGACTCCGCGCAGAATATTTTCGGATGTTCTGCCGGAGCATGACGCCGCGGCGAGCATTGAATATCTTTATAACCGCGGAATAATGGCGGGATACGGTCAGGCGGAATTTAAGCCTGATTCGCCCATATCGCTCGGGGAAGCAATCAAGGTTATAGTTTCTTTAACAGGCTATGCTGAATTTGCAGAACAACAGGGAGGATATCCGAGAGGATATTATTCGGTTGCCGCTTCAAACGATATGATAAAGGGCGTAGGCACAGGGTTAGAGGAGCAGATTACATATGCCGGCGCGGCTGTGATGATTCAGAATGTGCTTGAAAGCGATAAATATCTTAAAGTGACAGGCTATCAGGGAAGCGCGCCGCTTTTCAACAGGGAAGACAATAAGGCGTATATGTCTTATGCGCTTGGTATTTACCAATATATAGGTATACTTGAAGCATATGATAACACATCGTTGTATAACGCGCGCGACGAGTATAAAGAGGGTATGGTTAAAATCGACGGCGAACTGCTTGACGCGTCCGGCGTTGATGTTTCAAAATATCTGGGAATGAGAATTAAAGTGTATTATAAAGCTGACGATACAGGCTATCGTATAATGCACGCGGTTCCGGACAAAAACACAAAAATGATTGAAGTTAAAGACGACGACATCGACGAAGGAACCACAAAGACGCGCTTTCAGTATAATGAAAAAAACAGTCTGAGAAACGCTAAAATCTCAGACGACGCTATATTTATCTATAACGGAAAGCGTCTTGATATTGTGGCTGACACAGACCTTATTGTAAGAAACGGTTATGTTCGCCTTGTGAGCAATAACAGCGGAAGCACATATGACGTTGTTGTGATAAAAAATTATGAAACATTTATAGTCGATAAGGCGGTTGCAACGGACAGCATTCTGAATTTTAAATACGGAAGAGGTTCTCTGGACTTAGGAGAAGAAGGAGTTATAAAAACAGTATACTGGCTGGAAGGAGAAAAGGCTGATTTTTCAGGTATATCCTCGGGAAGCGTTGTTTCAATAGCAATGAGTAAAAACACTGTCGGAGATTTGTTTGCGGAGGTTATGATTTCCAATAATAAAATTACGGGGGTTGCCAAAAGCGTTTATGATAACGACTACAGACGCTGCGTAGAGCTTGACGACGAGAGTGTGTATGAGTTTACCGATGAGTATGAGGAAAGACTTGAAGCAGGAGAAAGCAATACATATGAGCCGTCTGTAGGCAACGAGGGCGAGTTTTACATTGATTACTTCAACAGAGTTGCAGGCTACAAAATATCGGCAGGTTCAAAGGATTATGCATATGTTGTGAAATGCTGGTATGACAAGGACGCGGAAGACGGCGAAATGAGAGTGTTCACAAAGGACGGCAATTTTGAAACGTATAAATTAACGGATAAAGTTACCGTTAATAATGTGAAAACTGACCCGGATAAAATTCCTGA
Organism: uncultured Clostridia bacterium; assembly: GCA_949742185.1. Classification (GTDB taxonomy): domain Bacteria; phylum Bacillota; class Clostridia; order UBA1381; family UBA1381; genus CATJNN01. Next base: position 25,347 of record CATJNN010000159.1, read on the forward strand.
AATGCTTAAGGCTTCAAATCCTGACGCGGATCCTAATAAGAGAACTGTAAATCAGCTTATTATCTGCAAAGCAAGCGAGGACGGAGTCGTTAAAAAAATTCAGATAGCTGAAAATAAGACTTCTGAGAAGTATTATGTCGCGTCCGACGAGGAATTCGTGCTTCACGCGCATCCGTCGAGAGTTGATACTGACGATACAGGTAAGCAAACCTACGCATATCCCGGAATACGCTTTTATAAAGATATGGGGTATCAGTATCCGTTTAGCTTTATGAGCGGAAAAACAATACATTTTATGATACCGACGGATAAGACGAATGAAAAAGCGTATAAGGTTGCGACAAAGCTTTCAAGCACAGACGTGAGCGTTCCGGGACCGGTATTTGCATATGACGCAGGTCTTGGCGGAGCGCTGGGAGCGGTTGTGAGCAATACTGAAAAATCAGGGAAATTCGGCACGCCTGTTATAGTAGATTCAGTGGCAAAGGCTGTCGACGAAGAGGGCGACGTATGCACGCTGATTAAATTTATCGGCGGACAAAGCGTATATGCTGACGACGATGTTAACTATAGCCAGCCCGGTGATAATTGGAGCAGCTATGCAGATTACTCAAATACAAGAATCGAGGATTTAAAAAGAGGAGACGTAATAGCGTACACAACGCAAAACGAAAAAGTTTTGGATCTTTTTGTGATAGTTAGGGTAAACGATATAGGAGAGCTGCGTACTGATGGTCAGAGCATAGCGGAAAGCGGAAATATGATTGCAGACGTCGTATCTGTTTCGGAAAACGGAAGAACGGCGATGGTATATTATTATGACAATCATGAAAAGCGGTATTTTTATCAGACAATGCTTGTAAATTCTACAACGTACCGCTACGACAGCAGCGACGGTAAGGTATATAATTCATCTGCTTCGGATCTCCAGCCGGGAGACAGAGTGCTTATTAATTCTTTCTGGTGGTCGCCGAAGCTGATAGTAATATTTAGATAAAGGAAAGGAGCAAAAAAATTATGAAGTATGTAAAAAGAATTATTGCGGCAGTGTCCGCCGCGGCGATGCTTTTGAGCGGCTGCGGAGCGCAGCGCGCAAAAGACACGGGCGAGGAGCAGGTAACGCTTAAATGGGTTTTCTTAGGTCCAGGAGAACAGCGCGACTCTCAAAAGGTGTATGATAAGTTCAACGAAGAGCTGGCAAAATATCTTCCGAATACCACCGTTGAGTTTGAGTGCATAAGCTCGACCGATTACGCTGAAAAATGGAAGCTTGCCAGCGCGTCGCAGGAAAATCTCGATATCGTATGGCACGGCTGGATGATTCCGTATGCCAGTGAAGTTAAGAAAGGCTCTTATCTGGAGCTTGACGAGCTTATTGATGAATATGCTCCGGAGCTTAAAAATGAAATTCCTGCAATTATTATGGATAAGCAGCGCGTGGACGGAAAGCTGTACAGCATTCCGTGTATGCAGCAGATGGTGTCGTATGTAACGTCGCTTGATTTCCCGATTGAGATTTATGAGAAGTATAAAGACAAAATCAATCCTGAGGAGCTTTCCGAATTTTTCTCGTCAAAAGAGACTATGGACAGAGAGTGCTGGGATAAGATTGAGGAATATATAAAAATTGTAAAAGATGGCGGAGACCTTAAAAAAGGCGCGTTTGGTTTCCAGACTCATGTTGAAAAGGGCTATGAATGGATTTCAGATCCTTATAAGGTTAAAGCGAAAGGCGATGACTACACGCCGATTAACCTCTATAGAACGCCGGAATATAAGACGTTTGTCCAGGCATATTCTGAATGGTTCCAGAAAGGCTATATCAGAAAAGACGTTTTAACGGCTGAAAACGTTGGCACGGAGGATTATGACGTTAAGGGCGGAGTTAATTACATTGTCGGTCAGGGATATATGCCTGTTCAATCTGAGATTGACAGCAAAAAGGCTGCAGGGTCAACGGCGTATGTGAAAATTCCGTTTGACAACGATCACTATATTCCGTATATGGCGTCTGCTTCAAACACGGCAATATCAATAAATTCAAAGCATCCGGAACGCGCAATGCAGCTTATCGCGCTTATGAACACTGAAAAGGGCAAGGATTTATACAATCTTCTTACTTTCGGTATTGAAGGCGAGCACTATACAAAGGTGAACGACACGGAAATTCAGCCGATAGGCTACACATCACAGCCAACGTCTGAAAGCCCATACGGACAATTTAGATTTGCAACAGGCAACACGTTTAACGGATATGAAATCTATATGAAGGATAAGAACCAGATATATAAGAACGACTTTATCAAGAGTGTGAACGAGAATGCGGCTCCGTCAAAGCTTCGCGGCTTCACGCTCGACACAGACCCGATTAAGATGGAGCTTGCGCAGGTTACGGCGGTAGTGGGAGAATACAAGAAATCGCTTAATTCAGGCGCGGCGGCAGATCCTATGGGACTGTATGAAGAATTCCAGCAGAAACTTATAGCGGCTGGCGACGATAAGATTGTTGCAGAGATTCAGCGTCAGATTGACGAGTGGCGCGCAGGCAATAACCAGTAATGTAAAATAAAAAATTACTGAAGGAGAACAAAAAATGTCACATAGATTTAGTAAAACAGCGGCGGCGCTGATGGCGGCGGCATTAATGCTGCAATCGACAGGCTTTGCCGCAATAACAAAAGAGCCGGAGTTTGCAGATCTTTCTCAGCATTGGTCAAAATCTGTTATGATGAGACTTTGCAGCTATGGAGTAGTAAACGGTTACGGAGATAACACAATGCGCCCCGATTCGCAGGTGAGCGCGGCTGAGTTTCTGACCATGACGGTGAAGTCGCTTGGATTCACCGCGGAGCAGGGCGAGGGATACTGGGCTTCGCCGTATATTCAGAAAGCTGTTGAAATGGGTCTTATTGAACCAAATGAGTATGCAGATTACGGCGCGGCTTTAACAAGAAGCCAGGCGGCTAAAATTGCCGCAAACGCATTGTCCGACACAAATATTGCAGACGAGACCTCAGTTAAGGCAAAGATTTACGACTATGCTGAAATAGACGAACAGTATAAGCCTTATGTGCTGGTTGCATACGACAAGAAGATAATAAACGGAAATCATGATAACTGTTTCGAGCCGGCAAGACAGATTACAAGAGCGGAAGCTGGAGTAATAATAGGAAGACTGATTGATAAAAACGGCGGCATTAAAAAGCCTGATGTCGGAAACAGTTCGGGCAATAACGGAGGCGAGGTTGTCAACTCGTCGGCGAAGCTTTATGTTGCATCTAACGGAAATGACAGCAATGACGGAAGCGAAGGTGCTCCGTTTGCAACTGTTCAGAAAGCTAAGGATACGGTGCGCGCCATGAATGCTTCCGGAAATCTGCCGGAGGGCGGCGTGACGGTTTATATGCGCGGCGGCACATATTATATGGAAGACGGTATGACGTTTACCAAGGAGGACTCGGGTAAAGAGGGAAGCGTAATTACATATACCGCATATCCCGGCGAGGACGTTACCATTTCCGGACAAATTCCTCTTGAAAAGAGCTGGTTTAAACCTGCGGATGAAGATGCTAAAAAGGTTATTCTTGATAAGAATGCCGCGGATAAGGTTCTTATGGTAGACCTTAAAGAGCACGGGATTACCGATTACGGCGAGATGAGCACGCGCGGGTATCACTATTTTAATAAGGGACGATATGCGCAGGCAGAGCTCATTGTAAATGATGAGAACCAGACGCTCGCGCGTTATCCTAACGAGGGTTCTATGTCTGTTCCGTCTGATAATGTTGACGCGGAAAGCTTCGGATTTAAGTATACGGATGACAGAGTATCCAAGTGGAAAGACGCGAAAGATGGATATATCGTCGGAACAATATCCATAAACTATGAAAACAATACGTATCCTATTGAGAAAATTGACGCGTCAAAGAAGCTTCTTACAATTAAAGAAGGACGAATAAACACGTATTATACAAACGGCTGGTTCTTCGGACAAAATCTGCTTGAGGAATTAGACAAAGAAGGCGAATATTATATCGACCGAGATAGCGGCAAGCTGTATTATTACGCGCCGTCGGACTTCACAAGCGGAAACTATGACATTGGTTTGTCTATGCTGAAAACGCCTGTGTTTAACTTTAACGGAGCGGAGTATATAAGCGTAAGCAACATAACGATGAAAGGCGGCAGAGGCTATGCGGCGCTCGGTACGAGCGCGGGATATTCCATTCCAAGCTTTAGAGAATGGATGGTCGATATACGCGGAGCAGACGTTAACGGAGATAACTTTAAGAAAGAATCAAGCTCGTCTGTATATATTGCCGACCTTGATAAATACACGGATTCTCAGGTGTTCCCCGGGCATGTATGGGACGGCTTTGTAGATGAGGGAGACGGCGTAAATCACATTGAAGTGAAGAACTGTAATATATTCAATTTTGGGTCGGGAGCTATTATCATGAACGGTACTGACGTTCATCTTAACAGTAACCATATCAGAAATATCGGCGGTACTGCGGTATATCTGCGCGGCGGAGACCTTGAGACGCTTGAGCCGAGCGGAAACGAGATTATGAATAATAATATTCACAGAGTCGGATATCTGCAAAAGGCGTATGTGCCTGCAATCGCTATGCACGGCGTTGGTATTCATGTGGCGTACAATGATATGTACGACGCGCCGCATTGTATATTTAACTATCACGGCAACGACCATATAATCGAGTATAACAAAATCCATGACGCCGTTAAGGAATGTCTGGATATGGACGCGATTTACACAAGAAACGAATATGTGCCTCAGTGGCGCGGAAGCGTTATAAGAAACAACTATATTTATAATATGGGAATTTATCCTGTGGGCGAGTACAAGAAACAGCTTAACGTATCGGGTATAAGAACCGATAACTACGGTCACGGCTTACAGATTTACAATAATGTATTCGCAAATATTGGTTCAGATAATGCAAATAACGTTATCGGCGTTACGGCGCAGGGTAACAGAAATATGCTTAAAGGCAATATATTTGTTGATTGCAGCGCGACGTTCTTAGGCTGGAACACATATGCGCCGGGAGCGACATGGGATATGACAAAACCGGAGGAAAAAGAAAGAGTAGAGCTTGCGGCTAAGTATGCGGCAAATCCAATATTTGCCGAGAAATATCCTGAGCTTGCAACATTTAAGGACGAATATTATAAGTCTGTTGCAACAAATGAGTTTGATGAAAATCTTGTTGTTAATATTAAATTTAAGCTTAGTCAGAATAACGGAACGGTTAACCCGCAGTCTACGCGCGGAGCGCCTGAGCTTATAAAGGGAACGAACAACTATGTTTCAACGTCCGACCCCGGCTTTGTAGATTACAAAAACGGAAACTACGAGCTTAAACCGGACAGTGAGGTGTTTAAGAAGATACCTGGATTCCAGAATGTAGATATGAGTAAGATGGGCAATAACGCGCCTGTCGGTCCTTCAAAATAATTTAGAGTTTAGGGAGCTGCCGCGTTGGGCAGGGGTTTGTGTAAATAATTCAGCGGGCGGGAATTGCATTGGCTTGAGAGGAATAGCTGTGCGTGGCACAGCTGTCCCGCCCCCTGAGATTATTTTGCTGTAAAACGCCGCTGATGCGGCAGTTTTTTAAAACTATAAAAATCAGGAAGGAAAATAAAATGAATTATAGCATTTTAAAAAATGAAGAACAGATTGAGATTCAAAGCTGTAAAATCTATCCGAAACCGTATAATTTGGTTAAGAATATGGAGTATGCGATGTTCGATATATCAGACAGAACAGAGCTTATCATTGAGTCGGAAGAGGAAATAAAATCAGCGGTTATACGCCCCTTAAGCGCGAAGATACCGTTTGAAATAAATTCGGGAAAAATAGCTGCTGTAATTGACCGTCCTGTTAAAATTTCTGTTGAAATTAATGGGAGCAGCGATAATAATCTTATGATTTTTGCGAGCGAAAAAGAGAAAGAGGTTTTGCAAACGGAAAATTTCATAAGGATAAAAAAAGACGAACAACGCGAGGGTACGCTTTTTATTGATAAGGATAACACAACTGTATATATTGAAAAAGGCGCGGTTTTGCAGGGTAATATAGTTGCAGAAAACTGCAGAAACATCACAATCTGCGGCTATGGAAGAATATGCATGGAGCGTTATACATATGAAATGCGTCCTGATTTTGCGAGGAGCGTGGATATACGCGGGTGTGAGAATGTTGAAATTCGTGATATAATAATTGACGACAGCAATGACTGGAGCATGAGGATAACCGGATGCGACAGCGTGAATGTAACAAATGTGAAGATTTTTGGCTGCCGTGGCAATTCGGACGGAATTGATGTGTGCGGTTCGCGTAATGTTACGGTATCGGATATTTTTACAAGAGTGTGGGACGATTCATTTGTTGTGAAATCGCTTGGTACAGGGAATACGGAAAATGTGATATTTAAAGACTCTGTGCTGTGGAACGATTTTGCAAGACCTATAGAGGTTGGGGTTGAACTTCGCGCGGATAAAGTGAGAGATATACGTTTTGAAAATATAGATATTATTCATTCATCTACAGGCTATCCGCTCATGGGGATACATCACGGCGACCATGCGGAGGTTTCGGATATTGTGTTTAATAATATTCGTATTGAGGACACTCCCGGGGCGCAGTTGTTTGACATTCGTATAGCGGATTCAGTTTGGAGCAGAGACAACGGGATGGGTAATATACACGATATTACATTTTCCAATATAGATTATATTGGAAAAGACGGCAGTAATATTATGCTGTCTAATTCAAGGATTGAGGGATTTAGTCCAGAACACAATATTAAAAATGTGAGATTTCATAATGTTTGTATAAAAGGAAAAGCCGCGTTAACAGCAGAGGAGCTGGGGCTTGACGTTTACGAATACGTCGAAGAATTTTCGGTTACGTCGGATAAAAATATGCCTAAAATCGAGCCTTTGACATGCGGCATGGAGATAATAAAAGAGTTTGAATACAGCGATTTGGGTATGTATAAGGGCAGCGTGGCTGTTACGCTGTGTAATAATAATGAGAATTCAGTTGAGGGAGAGGCGGTTTTTGCTGTGTCTCCAAAAAATACTGAAGAAGAAAAGAAATTTGTATACAATCTTGCTCCGCACGAAAGCGCGGAATATCAGTTTGAACTGAGCGTTCAGCCGGGAAAGTATGTGTTCTTTTTAAAAAATGATAAAAATGAGATTGAAAATAAATTCCTGTTTGCAGAGTTCACCGTACTTGCGCAAAAGGATGCAGATATAGAAAAATGTCCGAAATATAAATTTATTAATTATTATGATATGAACTGTGCCGAGACGCGGTTTTCAATTCAGGGAAATGAGCTTGTACTGATAAACGAGAATGAAAATGCTATGGATTTTATGCTGTACACGGCGATGCCTGCGGAGCTTGCGGACGGAGAAGTGTTATTTTCCGCAGAGGAAACAGATTTTGGAGAGGTTTGCGCGCTTATAAATAAAAACGGAACGCCGGTTCCGGCGCCGCAGCTTCGATGCCCTGCTGAAATTACATACGTTTTTAGAAACGAGCCTAAGGTTAAGGAGATAATAAAGACTCCGTTCAGGCTTGAAGGCGGCGCAATGATAAAATTACCGCTGGAAGAACTGGGAGTTGATATAAATGCGGAAAGCTTTTTAATGGAGCTTGCTGCAAAGACAGAGGAAACTGATGGTTTAAGGTATCCGTATACATTATTTCATTCAACAATGCCGGAAAAAACTGCGCATATGTACGGTAAAGTAAAAATAATAAGATAGGAGCTATGAATTATGTTAAAAATATTATTTCAGGGTGATTCGCTTA
>CATJNN010000160.1 GCA_949742185.1 uncultured Clostridia bacterium
ACGGCTCCCGCCGCCGCCAAAAGTACGCCGCCCGCCGCCGCGTCCTTCGCAAATCTGATTTTTTCATTATATTCATCCGTCTGCGCGTCGCAGGCATTCTCAATCGAAGTGTTTAACAGCTCAGCCGCTAAAACTGAGGTTATTGCCGCCGCAAGAAAAAGCCAGCCTGTTTGGTCAAGTCCATAAAAACACGCCAAAGTAATCACCACGACAGCCACCGCAATATGAATGCGGAAATTGCGTTCTGTCCGCAATGTGCGGACAATTCCTCTAAACGCGTTTATAAAGCTATGATAGAAACGTGCGTTTTTTTTCATATCTTTCTCCTAACCGCGCGTTATAGCAAGCAGGTTTAAAACTTTTTCCTGTTTTTCAAACATAAGCTTCTCGCCCTCTTCGTCGTCCACATGATCGTATCCGAAAAGATGGAGCATTGAGTGCGCCGTTAAAAACGCCACCTCGCGCTTCAGACTATGTCCGTATTCCCTCGCCTGCGCCTCCGCGCGCTCCATAGAAATTACTATATCGCCTAAAATCACCTCGTCGCCGTCTCTGTCAAATTCATCATCTACAACATCTCCGTTATCGTCAAACTCCAGCATAGGAAATGACAAAACATCTGTCGGACGGTCTATGCCTCTATGCCGACGGTTCAGCTCGTGTATATGTTCATCGTCTGCCAGTGTGACGCTGACCTCTACGTCAAATCCGCGGTTCTCCTCTTCCATAACAGCGCGTATAACAGAGCGCACCGTCTGAAGAATATCTTCCCCAACCTCGACCTTGTCCTGATTATTTTCTATCGCGATTTCCACCGGAACGCCCCTTTCGCTTTTCCTTTTCCTTGTCGTATTTATCATAAGCCGTTATAATCTTCTGTACCAGCGGATGACGCACAACGTCCTTTTCAGTTAAAATACAAAACGAAATATCGTCAATTCCGCCAAGAACCCTCTGAGCCTCTTTAAGTCCCGATTTTTTTCCGTCCGGCAAATCCACCTGAGTTATATCTCCTGTCACAACAGCCCGCGAACCAAAGCCTATGCGCGTTAAAAACATCTTCATCTGCTCGGGCGTTGTATTCTGCGCCTCATCTAAAATTATAAACGCATTGTCGAGAGTGCGCCCGCGCATATACGCAAGCGGCGCAACCTCAATCATGCCCTTTTCCTGATACCGCGCAAACCCCTCTCCGCCGAGCATTTCATACATTCCGTCGTATAGAGGTCTTAAATACGGGTCAACCTTATTCTGCAAATCGCCCGGTAAAAAACCAAGTTTTTCTCCTGCTTCAACAGCGGGACGCGTTAAAATAATTCTGTTCACTTCTTTATTACGAAGCGCCGTAACCGCTTTCGCTACGGCAAGATACGTCTTTCCCGTACCTGCGGGACCTATGCCAAACACGATTGTGTTATTCGTTATCGCGTCGACATACTTCTTCTGCCCGAGCGTTTTTGTTTTAATCGGGTTGCCGCGCGTGTTCACAGCTATGCAGTCGTCTCCGAGCATTTTTATATCAAAACCGCCCTGTTCCTGCACCATGGTTATCGCGTAGATAATCTTCTGGTCGTCAATCGCGTCGCCCTTTTCAAGCACCTGTATAAGCACATTAATTACAGCGCGCGCTTTTTCCACATCGTCCTGTTCACCCATAAGCTTTAAAATGTTGTCTCTGTTCGATATCTGAATGTTTAAAAGCTTTTCCAAAAGCTTAACGTTTGAATCGAACGCTCCAAACAAAGCGGCTATATCTGTTTCAGAACCGATGTCTATGTGTATTTCCGCCAAATTCATTCCTCCTTATTGTTTACAACTATCTCCTTTTCTGCGCCTATTTTTTCAATAAAATCCATGTTTAAGGTGACTTTGATCGTGTCAGCGTCTACCTGCTCATGCGAGAGAGTCTCTTTCTGCAAATCCGCTCCCGGAATAAGCTCCTTTGCTATTTTCTCCTCCAGATCGGCTTTTGCAAGCTCAACTGCCGCATCGTATGATATAGGCTCTTTGTCTGTCCTGACTTCGTTATAGGTAACAGCGGAAACGCCTATACCCAAATAATAATCGCTGCCTATACATAACTGATGCTCCTCCGCCTTAGTATCATACTCTTCATACGGCGGATTTTGATTTTTAAACAGCGGCAATGTTTTAGAAAACAGATGAAGCGTAAGCTTTGTTTTATTTTTGCCTGTGGACGTTCGTATTTCGCGGTAAAGTTTATATTCACCCGACTTTTTATGATATGTGTAGGCTTCGACTGTGCCAAGCGCGTGACAAAGACGGTATTCCGCCACCTCGCTCCCCAGCGTGCCTGCTATAAGCACGTCGCCGGCCAAAACAGCGTCGCCGCGCTTGACATATGCCTCGCCGTTTTTTGCAGTCACGCTTTTTATAACTGCGTCGCGCAGAGCGACAATGTCGCACGGCGTGTTTTTATCCGGCAAATTCGGCGCAAGCACGCTTTCGCGCACCTCAACCACCGCTTTTGTTCCTTTAACATAAACCCATACCCATGAAAGACCGTCGGTATTGTTTAAAATCACATTTTTAATATCAACCGCAGACGGCATACTCCATTTACATACGCCCGCGCTCACGCCCGCCTTCTGCACCGCAAGCTTCAGCGTTTCAATATCAGTATTCTCAACGCCCTTAAACTCTATAAACCAGACAAACTGCGACATAACTGCCAAAAAAACCACGCATGCCGCCGCTCCGCCGATAAGTACATACCTATGCTTATATTTTGAAATCAAATACGGCAAGCCGCGCTTTTTATGTATTCTCACCTGTGTTCTGGTTTTATATGCAACCGGACGTATATGCCTGAAATCAGCCATGCTCACAGCCGCTTTTGCACTGGTTTTTCCATGCTTTTCAATCGCCAGCAGCTTTATCCCTCGCCGCGCGCAGATATTAATAAAACGCTCGATTGAATAGCCTCTTAATGACAGTATAACATATCCTCTCAAAAAATGAAAGATTTTCGTGAAAAACATTTTAATTCCCTGCCTTTAAACAAATTCAACCGTACTTATTTCTCCTCCGACAATTATGTCGTCCGCGCCTATGGACACAATGCCAAGTCCGCTTCCCGTTATTTTTAGAAGTCTGGCTCCCGTGTTAAGACGCATAAGCGTGTCTGTATATTCAATAATACCTTTATAGTTCTCAATATACACCTCGCGGTTTCCTGTGAGGATAATTCTCGGTAAATTTAAAAACGTGTCTTTCGGCAGCTCTAATGCGTCGGATATAGTCTCTCTTATTTTCATGCTTTTGCCTCCTCAATGCATTTCCGCTGAAATCACAGAAATCCAGCGGGTTATATTAAATTTATGCAATAATTTCTTCTTCATGTCATAAATATAGTATAAACAAACCGCGAAAGGGGACTTATAGCTTGAAAAAATTTCTGATGTACATATGTATTCTGTCTGTTACTGTTCTGATAATCATAAACGGAGAACAATCTATTGTATATGCAAAAAACGCGCTAAACATATGCTACGACGTTATTATTCCGTCTCTGTTTCCGTTTTTTATATGCTCGGGACTGCTTGTATACTCCGGCTTTTGCGAAAGCGTTGCAAAGCTGTGCCGCCCCATTATGGCCCCGCTTTTTAACATAAACGGCAGCGGCGCGGCGGCTTTTGTTCTAGGCATTTTAAGCGGCTATCCTTTGGGTGCGGTCACAACCTGTCAGCTGTATGAAAGCCGATATTTATCTCAGTCTGAGGCGGAGCGTCTTCTCGCATTCTGCAACAATTCCGGCCCGCTTTTTATTCTCGGTTCAGTCGGAATATCTCTATACTCTAGTCCAAAAATCGGAATCTTGCTGTACGCAGCGCATATACTGTCGTCGCTCACTGTCGGAATCATCTTTCGCTTCTACAAACGCCGCGATTATCATGCTCTTACTGCGGAAATCAAAAATCCCGACCGAACAATAGGAGAAATTTTTTCTATCGTGCTGAAAAACTCAATTCAGAATATTTTTATGGTCTGCGCCGCAATTTTATTTTTTAGCGTCGCTGCGAATCTTGCGATGCAGTATATTCATATAACACCATGGATAAAATCTGCTCTCACAGGATTAATGGAATTTGTAACGGGAACGGTAGGAATTGCAAAATCGCCGCTTATTCTTCCTTATAAGCTCGCTCTGTCGTCCCTTATAGTAGGCTTTGCAGGACTTAGCGTGCATGTGCAGGTAATGAGCGTCGTTGCTAGGCACGAGCTTAGCCTTAAACCATATATTATCGGAAAAGCGTTGCACGGTATAATTGCCGCTGTTTACATGTATATTATTTATTTAATAGCAAAACCGGCTGTCGGCGTTTTTAACGCCGGAACATCGCTCGATATATGCGGCGGCTTTGCTATAGGCTCAGTTTATGTAATGTTTACCGTTATATCGCTTCTGCTTATTGTTTTATCTGTTGTAGTATGGAAGCTTCTTTGCGAAGCAAAGGCATTAAAACGTCAGCTTTTAAATGCCGGACGAAGATAGTAAATATCTGTATCAGTCGGAATGAAAATAATTAGGGGCGTCGAGCCCCTAATTATTTTTGCTGTTGTTTCACAACGCAATTAATGAAAATAATTCAGGGGGTCGAGCCCCTAGTTATTTTTGCTGTTGTTTCACAACGCAATTAACGAAAACAATTCAGGGGGTCAAGCTCCTAATTACCTTTGCTGTTTATTTCACAACGCAATTAATGAAAATAATTCAGGGCGTTGAACTCCGAATTATTTTTACAGCTGCCTTAAGCAACGTACTAAACATAAGCCGTTCATTAGACAGCTTATGTTTAATATATTTTAAAACAGCGTTATTTTAGACGAAATAAAATTTTATCGGTAAAAATAGTACAATTTATATTATCAGAATATATAGTATAATACAAAGAAACTTTAAAAATGATACATTCAAAATATGTGTGATGTTAAAAAACCAATGTTTCAAAACATTATCCTACTGTCAGCAATAAACTCTTTTGAACTATTTATATATCTAAACTTACTCCTCTGTTAATCTCACATATCTATCGTTAATTACGTTTATATCCGTATCGCCGCAGCTGCGGCTCCACGCAATGCGGGTTCTAATTATCTTTGCATGATTTCCGCCGGCAGCGCAATTATTCGGGAATCTATTTTTAACAAAACTCTTTGCTCTGATAATACTCCCGTCGCCTATATCGGTATTATACAGCACAAACGCGTCCTGCCCAATCCATACATAATTACCTACAATAACTTTCCTTAACTTCGACAGCTCAACCGCTGCATTTATGTTCTGCCCCGTCTTTACATCAAAAATATCGTGACCGTCGTTTGACTGAACCGAAACACGTCTTGACACCATACAATCTTCTCCAAAACAGATTTCACTGTACGGAAGAGCAATCATAGTATAATCAGATTTTTATATTTTATCAGATACGGTATTAGTCGCTTTATTATGTACGATGTTTTCATAAAATCCTCGCCAACGATACCGGCAAAATAACATCGTTAGCGAAAGTAATTATTTAAACGTTATTTCTACTCTAAATTTCTGCGAATCTTACGCGCAACACGCAGGAATTCATCTTTTTCCTTATCCGTCAGTCCGCGCGTCATATATTTTTCTATACGATTAATTTCATCAAAAATATCATTATATAAATCTATCGCTTTTGTCGTCAGGATAATTTTCTTTAAACGTCCGTCATATTCTACGCTCTCACGATTAATAAGACCGTTCGCCTCCATATGATTGAGCATCCGTGTCGCGGTCGGACGCTGTATAGATAAAAATTCCTCAATATCGCGCTGAAACAAATCTCCGTCCGCTTTATGTTCATATAAATATGCAATAGTATGTTTCTGCGCCGATGAAGGCATTTTTTCTCCAATATCCCGCGCCGCGCCCTCAAGGCTGCGCACCATTCGATTTGCTATTGCTTTAATTTCCAGTCCCAGCATATTTTCATGTTTCATATCGATTTCCTCTTTACTTTTATTGGAATATAGTAATCCATTTGCTCGTATCCCATTATTTCGCGAGCAAGCGGCGATGTAATAATATTTCCTAAATCCCGGTGCGATGCGTCGCGTTCAAAGCCATTTTCACGCAGAAAATTGTCTACTTCCGCTTTCATAAGCTCCTTATCTGTTTTTTGGTCTATGTCGGTTGTAACGGCGTAAAGGCCGCCTTGAAAATCTACTATCTCAAATTCAGACGGAACAATCATACCATCTTCAAACATATACAGCCAGTTAAACCCGTCAGCCTGCCAATAAAGAAAATCTTTTGAAAACATACCGCGCTTTAATGAAGAAAGCTATTCTTCAAATTTATTAAATTTTTCATCTCCAAACATTCCTGCTCCTGATGAAACCATTTTACAATCCGGCATCTCATAAATTCTTACACTTTGCATTTTAATCTCCATATATTATCCTGCTAACAATATTATCGTAACATATAACAAGCCGTTTGTCAAGAAAATCAACCTCCTTGACAAAACTCGTTATATTCTAATAACCAAAATCATTTCAACATTATAATTTGAACGGTTTCACTCAATATATGCTTAACGCTCATCCCCCCAATTCATTTTACTGTCCGCTCCTCAAACATATATAATACAAAACAGGCGCTTGCTTACGCAGCGCCTGTTCTATAACTTTTTCTCTTATTTTCTTTTCAGCGCAACTACCACCTTGCGATATGGGTCTGTTCCAACAGAATATGTCGTTACTGAATCGCTGTCCTGCAAAGCCGCATGAATAACGCGTCTTTCATATGGATTCATTGGTTCAAGCGTGTATTTGCGACCGGATTTCTCAACCTTTTTCTCAAGCCTTGCCGCAAGCTGCTCTAAAGCCGCAGTCCGCTTGCTGCGATAATTCTCAGTGTCTACGGACACTTTCATATATTCCTCTGTCTCCTGATTTACCACAAGCGACGTAAGGTACTGTATACTGTCGAGCGTATCGCCGCGCTTGCCAATTAAAATCCCCATATGCTCTCCCGAAAGCTCAATATTCATCATATCTCCGTTCTGCGCGATTGAAATATCGACCTCCATGCCCATAGCGCGGAACGTATCGTTCAAAAATTTTCTCGCACAACTTTCCGGCACATTTTTAACCTTGGCGCGAACGCACGCCTCCTTAGAACCTATACCGAGAAAGCCCTTTGAACCTTCGTCGATTACAGTTATCTCTGCCTCGTCCTCTTTAACTCCGAGCTCCTTTAATGCAAGCTCTGTCGCCTCATTTACGCTTTTTGCCCTTTTTTCTGTTTGCCTCTGGAAGCTTGACATCAAACTCATCCCCTTTCTTGTTAAAATACATATCCAGTCCGACTTGCTGAACAATCTGAACAGCATTCGATATTATCCAGTAAATTCCCAGTCCGGACGGAAGCGTTAGCGTGAAAAATCCAGTCATAATCGGCATCATCCACATCATTGCGCCCGAAGTTGCCGCGGCCGCTCCGGTATCGGCAGTATTTGCGGATGTAACTCCGTTCTTTTTATCGTTCCACTTCTGCTGCCACTGCGTAAGCTTAGATACAACAAAAGTTGTCGAAACGGCCACAATAGGAATAATCAGCATTGACAGCGCGCCCGCGCTGAAATTACCGGAAATTAACGCCGTAAGCCCCGTCATAGGTACATTGGAAAGGTCAAGCCCAAGAAAATTAAAATTAATCGCCCATGGGTCGCCCAATCCGTTTATTTTTGCGCTCCACGAAGAAAGCTGAATCTGCGACATATTCGCAAGCTGCTCCATCGTTGACGACGCAAGATTTCCTATATTCTCGCCCGCCTGCTGTATTGCAGACTGCAAATGCAAAACCTTATCAATAGATTCCGGAAGATTGAAATCCACTCCAAGCAGAAATTGCAGAGGTTTCTGAATTACCTGATACAGTCCCACCAGAATAGGCATTTGTATAAGCATTGGCAGACAGCCCCCCGCCATGCTTATATTATTTTCCTTATAAACTTTCATCATTTCCTGCTGAAGCTTCTGCTGGTCATTAGCATACTTTTTCTGAAGCTCCGCAATATACGGCTGAACCTTCTGCTGTTTTTTCATCGCCTTCTGCGACTTCACTGTCAGCGGCAAAACAACCAGTTTAATTAAAACCGTGAAAATTATAATCGCCCAGCCGTAATTCTGCACAAAACCATATATATGCTCAATGATAAAGCCCATAGGTCTTGTGATAATCATATCAAATAAATTCATAGTTTATCCTCGTTTGTCCTCTCTAATATAAAATTCACCCGCCTCGCCTTATTTAAGCGGGTCATAACCGCCTTTGTGCAGCGGATGACATTTGAGCAGCCGTCGCAATGCAAGACACGAACCCTTAAACGCTCCGTATTTCTCTAACGCCTGCATAGCATATTCCGAGCATGTCGGCACAAAACGGCAGCATGCCCCGCCCTTATACGGAGATATTGCCGCGCGGTAAAAGCGTATCAGCGCAAGCAAAAGCTTTTTCATTGTTCAACCATCTCCAAAGTTTTCATAACAAAATATAAATCCTTGCTGACCTGACCGCATGTTTTTCCCGAAATCTTATTTCTCGCCACAATCACAAAATCATACCCCTGCTTAAGCCTCGGCGAAAGCAAACGATAGCTTTCCCGCATAAGCCGTTTAGCTCGGTTTCTTTGAACTGCACAGCCTATGGTCTTTCCGGCTGTAAGTCCGACGCGTCCTCCGCCTGTCCTGTTTTTCATACAGTATACAACCACATATCCGCCTGCGGCGCTTTTTCCCCGCGCATACATACGACGGAACTCTTTATTCAATTTTAAAGTTTGCGTCCGATTCATAAACTCTCCAACAAGCTTTTGTGCTTTTTCCAACTCACAGCTAAACAAAAAGGCAAAAAGCATAAGGCGTTCGCCCTGTACTCCCTGCCCTGATTACGCCATTTTCATGAAAATATGATTTGCGATATTATTCATAAATAAAGAACTACGCAGTTAATGTCTTCCTGCCTTTTCTTCTTCTGTTTGCTAAAATTTTTCTGCCAGAAGAATTACTCATTCTTTTTCTGAAACCGTGTTCTTTCTTTCTATGACGCTTTTTTGGTTGAAATGTTCTTTTCATCTGTAAACACCTCCCGAATATAGACTGTTATCGTCCTCTTTCTACATCCGAAATTGGACATCAGACTTATTATATCTGCATTTAACTGAATTGTCAAGTATTTTCTTGGATTTTTCCTTTACTATTTTGCCGCCGTATTTACTTAAATAATATTTAATTTACAATAACCGTATTTATTGAATGCGGTTTAAGAATTAAATTTGCCCTTTCATTATCCAAAATAAGGGACAGCTTCTTATCTGTCTTATCTCCGTTTTTCATTAATACTAAAATTTCTCCTTCGGGATTTTCAAAAGCTAATGCGTCAGAATACAATCCCTCAAGCCTCACGCGTTTTGCATGCGGTTTTATATAATGGCTGAAATGCTTTATCAGATAATAGAACGGTGTATACGTCACCTCGTCGGTTCTCGAATCTACTGTCACTGGCGCGTTTTGATACCATGGATTTTCAGCAGTATTAGCTCCTTTTTCGTCCAGTACCATATTCCTGATATAATATGATTGAACTCCAGCTTCAAAAAATTCCTTAAAACAATCGAATTGTTCCTCCGCATATTTCCAATTATTTTTTCCATCGCCACATTTTGTTTCCGATTGTATAAGCCTTTTTCCATATCCTTTGCGTATGGCAGTCGCAAGCGGTGCTCCCCACCATTGAAAACATACTCCCGACACTATTTCCGCCGTTTTTTCATCCTCAAGCGCCGGAATTACCAACGACGCGTCTGAGTCTGTAAAGGTTCCCAGCCAAATTTGAACATCTATACCTTCCCTGTGAATCTCAGGATATAAATAATCCCTGATAAAAATATTAAGCTGCCCGCCTGTCCATATACATGAAGCATATTCGGTATTCATTGTCGGCTCATTCTGCGGAGTCACCGCATCTACACGTATTCCCTGTCTTTCGTATTCTTTTATGTATCTTGCAAAATATTTTGCATACGACCTCAGAATATCAGGTTCAAAAATAATTCTATTATCTTCTCCTATTCCATGAATATTATGATTATATTTCATCCATGAAGGCGGCGACCACGGCGTTGCGAAAAATTTAATATCAGGATTAATATTAAGCGCCGTTTTTATATATGGAATCAAATATTTTTCATCAGACCGCAAACTAAAATACTCCATGTTATAATCGTCTTCATGCTCGTCATAAGATTTATGTGTATCCGAAAAATCATTATTTCCCATCGGCAACCGTGCTGCCGTAAACCGCAGTCCGTCGACTCCGTAAAATGATTTCACAATCTTTATGCGCTCCTCCTCTGTCAGCTTTCTCATAGCCATCCAGCCGCGGTCCGAAAAACATCCTCCCCACGGATTCTCATCAAGCGTCTGATAATATATATGTTTATTAATTTCTATATACGGCAAAAGCTCGTCTGTATTTTCAGCTACTGTATATTCTTTGCTTTCCTTCCATAACTGGCTTTCCGTTGAATACCGCCAAAACAATTCCATAATCTCATCACCTCTGCTATTTTGCTCTGCCTGCTAGCTCTGTAAGCCGAGCCTTATCAAACACATATCTGTTGTCACAGAACTGACAAGTCAGCTCCGCCTCTCCCTGCTCCCGTATAATATCCTCAATCTCTTTTTTTCCTATAGACACCAACGCTCGTTCCATACGCTCGCGGCTGCATGTGCATTTATAGTCGGGAACAATCGGCTTATTGTCAATTACCATATCAAAGCCCTCCGTCACCCGCGCAAAAAGTCCGCGCGCATCCGCTCCGCCGTCAATCATAGTTGTAACCGACGGCAAATCCGCAATTATCTGTTCCACGCGCTCAATATCTTTTTCACCCGCCTCCGGCATAATCTGAATGAGGTATCCTCCCGCGCATTTCACGCTGCCGTCGGTATCCACAAGCACGCCGAGCGCCATAGCTGTTGGTATCTGCTCGCTGACCGCATAATAATATGTTAAATCCTCGGCAATCTCGCCTGTCTGAAGAGGTACCTGCCCGATATACGGTTCCTTCATTCCCAAATCCCGTATAACGCTTAACAATCCTTTTCCCACTCCGCCGCCCACGTCAAGCTTACCTTTATCGTTAAGCGGCAAATCAACAAAAGGATTCTGCACATATCCGCGCACATGCGATTTACTGTCCGTCACTGCCACAACCATACCCAACGGACCGTCGCCCTTAAATTGAATTGTTGTTGTATCATCCGGATTTTTCAAATCCGTTCCCATAATCGCCGCAGCCGTAAGCGCGCGTCCAAGCGCCGCAGAAGCCACGGGAAAACTCTTGTGTATTCGCCGCGCTTCGTTCACCGTATGTGTTGTAACAGCGGCAAATACACGAATTTCCCCGCCCATGCTGTTTCCTCTTATTATTTCATCCGTCATATATTTCTCCCTGATTTTCTCCTGTTATAATTTATTATATCGTAACTCTCACTGTGTATGTCCCAATTACAAAAACCTTTTCCGTCGTCCAAAATACAACCGGCACATCATGCGTTCCCGCCGTCAAACCGGTTAAATCAACCGAAGCCGAAACGTTATCGTATACAGCAACGCCGTCAGCCGCCGCAATCCTCACGTCTATCATAATATTTGAATTTGATTCTCCGCCTGTAATCTGCACAGGAAGCGTCGCAGAACTTTCTTTTCTCTCTGTAAACTCCGCCTTAACAGTAACCGTTTTATCCTCCTCAGGTATATATGTGTTTTCTGTTTCTGCAATCGGAATTGTATATTCGCGCGAACCGCTTTCATAAACACCGTCCGAAAACACAGCCAACGCCGCTATAACCTCCTCGCCATTCCGAACTCCAAGCGTAACGCTCTCTTTAGATATTCCCTTAACGTTCACTTCGTACTTCTGACGAAGCGCATCCGGAATATCCGTCTTTATCGGAACCGTAACCGGAGTATACACCGTATGCTTAACCAGCAAATCAGGTTCGGGAGTCTGCACGCGCAGCTTTTTATCTATTTCTCCGCCTGTTTTGTTTATCAGCCTATACGGATATTTCTGCGTGCTGTCTGTATTAATATCGCTTATATCGGCATTAATTTCAGCACAGCCCACTCGATTCACCAGCGACTGCGCTCCCGTTATTTCAAGCGTACCGGACACCGGCTCGGACTTTATTAAAATATCTCTTTCCTTATCCTCGCTCGTCTGCTTAACAACAACAGGAACTTCCTGAGTCACATACGGCTCTATAACAACCTCCTGCGTTGTTTTCTGCCGGATGACCTGAACTGTGTTCACAGGCACGTTAACATCTATGTCCAGCTCATATGTTCCCGCCTGATTAACCTGCGACAAGTCCACCGACGCGGAAACTCTGCCGAGAATCTTAATAAGGTCGCTGCGTTTTCCGCGCAGCCCTACCGAAATCTGAGAGGGCTTTTCTTCTCCGTCGATAGTATAGCCTCGGTTTTCAAGCTCCATCAGTCCGCTGTATTCAATTTTTACGCTTTTAATATTAACATCTATACTGGGATTTTCTGTGTATCCGACAATAATCCAAAGCACAACCGCTACAAAAACAGATACAATTTGCAGCAGTATTTTGTTTTTCTTTTTTTTATTATCCATAAATCTCCCTACTTCTCACTGCTGTTTTTGTTTACTTTCCATATTTTAATTCTGTCAAATGTATCCGGCGGGCTAACCCGGCGGCGAAGCATTTTTGTAAGCGCTTTTGTAAGAGTTTCCTCAGACATACTGCGCGTCAGCGTACCGTTGACGGCGACTGAGATTTTTCCTGTTTCTTCTGAGACCACAACAACAACCGCGTCGCTTGCTTCGGAAATTCCAATCGCAGCGCGGTGCCGCGTGCCAAGCTCCAGCGACAGATTGCCGTTGGAAGTGAGCGGAAGAATACAGTTTGCCATCAGTATTTTATCGCCGCGCACAATAACCGCTCCGTCGTGCAGCGGTGTGTTCACAACAAAAATATTCTCCAGCAAAGCCGCGCTAACGTCGGCGTTCAGCGTTGTTCCCGTTTTCATAACCTCGCCGAGCTTTGTCTCGCGCTCCAAAACAATCAGCGCGCCCGTCTTTGCTTTTGACAAATCCATTGCCGCGGTTACTATTTCGTGTATAGCATAAGAAGCTTTATCCTCAGCTCCGGTATATGTCGAAATATCCATAAGCTTTCCAACCTTAGACCTCCCCACGCGCTCCAGTATGCTCCGAAGCTCCGGCTGGAAAATTACAACTATGGCAAACATTCCGACCTGCATAGTCGTTTTTAACAAATAATTAAGCACCGTCAGCTTCATCCACGCGCTTAACTGAAGCACTAAAAATAAAATCGCAATGCCCTTAACAAGCTGCACGGCGCGCGTTTCGCGAATAAGTCCCAAAAGATAATATGTTATAAGCGCGACGATACCTATGTCAATAATGTCAGCAAGACGAAAAAGCTGCGCGTAACGCAGTATATAATCCATTACAGCATTAATTGCATCCATAGCTTTTCTCCCTATTAAATCTTCACTTTCATTATACAACAGTTTCTCTCTTTTTACCATAGTTTTTACGATACATTTTTATTAAATTATTATGAACTTTTTTATAAAACCGAGAATCATAAATATCATTTATAGAGGCTATGCCAATATAACACAAACGACGTCTATGCGCAGATTTATCAAATATATTTTCTAAACAAGCAATCCACTCGCTGAGATAATCATTTCTTATTATTTATAAAAACCGCATGTTATGTAATATATATACTGATAATACTAATATTAAAACGGACTGCCTTAAATCCGGCAGTCCGTTTATCATCACATTAATTTAACAAAGCGCGGTCATTTGCAAATTTCTCCCCGCTTAAATCAGAAAATTTCTTCAGCAAATCATCCACCGTGAGATTTTTCTTTTCCTCTCCGCTCACACCGTAAATAATACGCCCGTCATGCATCATAATAAGCTTGTTTCCATGAGCGATAGCGTCGTTCATATTATGCGTAATCATCATAGTGGTGAGATTACCTTCATTAATAAATTTCTCGGACAAATTCAAAACTGTCTCCGCCGTTTTCGGGTCAAGCGCGGCGGTGTGCTCGTCAAGCAGCAAAAGCTTTGGTTTCTGCATAACAGCCATCAACAGCGTTAACGCCTGTCTCTGACCTCCCGACAGCAGTCCGACTTTGCTTGAAAGCCTGTCCTCAAGCCCCAGACCGAGCTGCGAAAGCATCTCTCTGTACGCGGCGCGCTCCTTATTTGTAATCGCCCATTTAAGTCCGCGCGGCTTGCCTCTGCGATACGCAAGCGACATATTTTCCTCAATCCACATATCGGCGGCCGTACCCATCATTGGGTCCTGAAACACACGCCCCAAATATTTTGCCCTTTTATGCTCAGGAAGTTTAGTTACATCTTTTCCGTCAATAACAATACTGCCGCAATCCGTGCGGAATACACCGCTTATACTATTTAAAAGAGTAGATTTACCCGCGCCGTTGCCTCCGATTATGGTTACAAAATCGCCCTCGTTCAGTTCAAGGTTAACTCCGCGAAGCGCGCTTTTTTCATTAACTGTTCCCTTATTAAAGGTTTTGTATAAATTATTAACCTTGAGCATTGTCCGCCGCCTCCTTTACTGTTCTCCTCTCAGCCACTTTCTGTTTCCAGTACGGAATACCCAAAAATACCGCAACAACCAACGCCGATAACATTTTAAGGTCGTTTGCGTTCAAACCGGCTCTGAGAACAAGCGTAATTACGATATAATATATAATACCGCCTATAACAGCCGACAACAGCTTCAATGAGAAATTTTTGAAAATCTTTCCCAGAAGCACCTCTCCTATAATAACAGCCGCAAGACCAATAACGATTGCTCCTCGTCCCATGTTTATATCAGCAAAGCCCTGATACTGCGCCAGCAGCGCGCCCGACGCCGCTACAATACCATTTGAAAGAACAAGACCAATAATTTTATTTGTGTCAATATTAATACCATTCGCTCTCGCCATATTTGAATTGCAGCCCGTAGCGCGAAGCGAGTGTCCAAGCTCTGTACCGAAAAACCAATATAAGACGGCTATAATAATAACAACAAATATAGCTCCCACTATCACCGCTCTCGGCAAATTCCTCAACGAAATCAGCAGATTATATTTTTCCACTGACAACGGTAAGTTTGCTTTCTGCGACATAATTCTGAGATTTACAGAATACAAAATAAACTGCGTTAGTATTCCAGCAAGAATTGCAGGTATTCCGAATTTAGTGTGAAACACTCCCGTTATCAATCCCGCCGCACAGCCTGCGGCAAATGCGATAAGCATAGCCAGTCCGACATTCATGCCCGACGTCATACAAACAACCATCACCGCGCCGCCTGTTGCCATTGAACCGTCAACTGTAAGGTCCGCCACATCGAGTATTTTAAAAGTTATATATACTCCTATTGCCATGATACCCCAAATAATACCCTGCGCAACCGCGCCAGGCATGGAGTTTAAAAATTCAAGCATTTATATTCCCCTTCCGCGCCGCTAAATGTGCAAATCCAGAACCTGCATGCACTGCATTAAAACACCCGAAAAAATATCGGCGTTTTCCGCCAATCTGCCGCGGCGTTTATCATCTGATGAAAATCTGTCGGGCAGCAAGCCCTCCATATTTTTGCCGTTTGCTCTGCAAACGCAGTTAATTTAAATTTGCAATGGGACGCATAAGCCCCATTGCAAACCACAAAATCTTTTAGTAAATTATTCGGCCGCAGCTGCAAGTTCCTCATAATCGTTCGGAACATTTATTCCAAGCGCAGCCGCACGCTCTTTATCGTATTTCTTCGTAAGACTTGTTGCATATTTAATTTCCATTGTTGACGGATCGGCGCCGTTTACAAGAATTTCATAAGCCATTTCGCCCGCAATCTGACCGATACTATAATAAGAAATAGAAAGCGTAGCAATACCGCATCCTCTGCAAAGTCCTTCCTCCCCAACAATAACCGGAATTTTAGCAGGGTTTACAATATTTGCAATAATCTCCGTGTTTGATGCTGCTGTATTATCTGTCGGAATATACATGGCGTCGCTATTACTGCATGCTGACTGAGTTACAGCGGCAACGTCATTTGAGTCTGCAAACGGATATGGAGTACATTCATAACCCAGCTTGTTGAGACTCTCAGCAACAATATCAACCTGATATTTTGAATTAGCTTCGCTTGAACAATATAAAAGACCCACTTTTTTCGCATTCGGAAGAAGATCTTTAAACATATTAGCCTGTTCCTCAAGCGGCGCTAAATCAGCCGTACCTGTGATATTTCTGCCCGTCTTGCCTGTCCAGTTGTCAATATCCAGAGCAGTTGCATAATCTGTTATAGACGTGCCCACAACAGGAATAGTCGATGTTGCAGCGGCCGCAGCCTGAAGCGCAGGCGTAGCGTTCGCGAAAATAAGGTCGTCTCCCGAGGAAACAAACTGATTAACAATAGTAGCGCATGTCGCGCTGTCATTTGACGCATTCTGAAGGTCAAACTTAACCTTGTCGCCAAGTTTCTCTTTTAAAGTATCCTGAAATCCTTCTGTAGCTTTGTCGAGAGCCTCGTGCTGAACAAGCTGACACAAACCTATTTTATAGGTCTTATTTCCGTCTGTATTATTTGTGCTGTTTGTACTGCATCCCGAAAATACTGCTGCCGCAACAGCTGTGGCAAGAAGCGCGACTGATAATTTTTTGATTTTCATAAGTATATCCTCTTTTCTCTTATATACGGACAAATTCTGCCCGCTATTTTTATGATTTAAATTATATCATTTCTCTTACTGCATTGTCAATCTGTTTTTTCTTTAAAATGGTAAATATCATACTATATATTATTTGATTTTATCGCGCTGCCTATAATACATTTTTTGCAGAATATTAAAGCCTAAAACAATAATTCTCCCATTTATTTCAGACACTAAATCTCATCAACAGAAAAGCTTCTGGTTTCAGAAATCTATATCAAACGTCCAATAGCGTAATGGTTATACACTAAACTAATTATAGTTTTAAAATAAAAAATACCCGAAAACTCTTAGTAAGAGTTTTCGGGTATTTTTAACGTAGTTAGCAGCCGCAATCGCAGCCGCAGCCACAGTCATTATCGTCAACAAACTCTCCGCGTTCCGGCGGGAAAAATTCATCAACCGGGAAATTTATGCGTTCGAATAAATCGCACGGATTGTCATCAGTCGCTCCTACACACTCTTTCTGTGGTATGCAGAAATCATATGCAGGAATAAGAAGCTGAACTCGTCTTTCAAGTTTGATAATTGAAAACAAACCAATAGAAACATACACTCGCTTTTGTTCTCCGCCCAAAATCAGACTATCATCAAACACACGGCATACCGATTCAGGAACGCTTGCCAAATCAAACTCATCGTCACAGCAACAGCAGCAATTATTATCCTTTATATCTACAAGCTTTGCACCGAGCGCAATAGGATCTACCACCTCAACAATTGCGCTTGGCATATTTGTTTTCTTCCAGAGCTGAGGATCAAACGCGTCCTCTTTATAATCAGACGCAAATACCTTAGCATTGCCTTCCGAACCAAACAAAATCACCTTTTTATCAAATGTAGCAAGACCCGATATTTCACACGGACGTCCAACGCCTGTAAATACAGCCAGAGTTACACGGAAAAAATATTTAAGATCTATTGAGTAAAAACCGCGGTTAAACGGCACTGCCTCAATATCCGAAAATACCCAGATAATCTCCGCCTTCGTACACTTTACGTTAATCGCTCTGTCAACCAAACTCTGATCTTGCGCCGTCAGGTACACACGAATATTCTCTAAACAGTCTTTATCATTGCATTGTGCAAGATGTATATCAATTTTTTTATTTTTCTTTATCATATCATCACATACTCTAAAACGCAATCATTTTTCTGTTTTTTGCTCCGCTCCATTCTCCTTTTCCTATAGCTGAACGAACGACAAACAAGAAAACAAGGGCGGCATTGCCGCCCTCGTTTACCATCTACTTCTTTTCATTAAGATGCTCTGCAAGAATGCTTCTGATTCTTCCGTTACGCGACACGTCAAGCTCATCAGCTTCACGTTGTATTCTATCGCGTTCATCTTTTGAAATGTAGATTGAAAAACTGCACATATCGCTTTCACCGCGCAATTTCTTTCTTGCCATATTGCCGCCTCCTTTCCGACACTAATTGTATCGAAAGAAGTACAACAAAACAAAAAGGGCAGTCGCCCGCCCTTTCTATACAAGCACTACAGCCTTAATGCCTTTTCTGAGAAGCTCGCTAATCAGCGCATTTCGGGAAATTCCCCTTTTATCTGCAATGTACTGCAGCTCATCGCATAGCCCCTCGCGAAGGCGAACTGACAGCGTTATGCAGCCGTCCTCACCGCGCAGCTTATTCGCTTTATCCACAGTATTCGCCTCCTTTCTGACAGATATTATATCATAAAAGTAAAAAGTAAGCTACACTGTTTCAGTTAAATCACGCCAGCCCTATTCAAAATAGTCAGCGTCTTAACTAAATCCTCGCTAAGCCCCAGTCTGCCGTTTTCGTCGCCGTGAATTACGCCGCTTTTCACAAGCTTTTCCACGCTCTCTCTATACC
The DNA here is from genome assembly GCA_949742185.1 of uncultured Clostridia bacterium. Lineage (GTDB taxonomy): Bacteria > Bacillota > Clostridia > UBA1381 > UBA1381 > CATJNN01. Next base: position 18,731 of record CATJNN010000160.1, read on the forward strand.
ACAGCGGCACCTCGTCAAGCGAGTTGTACCGCTTGTCCACCCTGTCAATCAGCGCGTTCACCGCCGCATATAAATTTGTCAAGCTGTCGTCAATGCAGCTTACTATACCACGCAGAACCTCAAGGGCGGCGGCAATTTCATTCATCTTCGTCTTTTCCGCTTCTGTCATTCCCATATCGTTATCCTCCAATTTTCTCTTAAAATCGTTCCATTCACTCTCGCCAACCAGCGGCGCAGGGCATTTCTTGTGCGTCACGTCGTAATGACGTATCACGTTTTCAATCGGGATATTATACTTGTCCATCAGATACCGCACAAGCTCCGCTGTCCTTGCTTCCACCGCCGGGTTCCTCGCGCAGCTGTTGCACATCTCAACGCCTATGCTGTTGTCGTTTCTGCAATACTTGTGAAAATACGTCCCTTTGGTTCCGCAATGCCATGCCATATCCTTGTCCTCCACGCATTGCCAAACCGCCGACTCATCCACAAAATAATGCGCGCTCGCTCCACGGTTTGCGCTTTTGAAATACACCGTATTTCCATACGCCGTATCGCCTTGATTTCCGGTGTAATGCAGAACTATATATTTTATGTCCCTTTTGCTTTTTGTTGTTCGGTTAACATTCGTCAGATTTTTTTGTATGTTCATCTCCGCCTCCGTTTTCTTCGCCGCGCCCAAATATTCTGAGCAAAATTTTCGGCATTGCCACGCCCATCTCCGAAATATTCTCCAAAACCGACACCAGCTCCGTATACACATAATACGCCTGCACGCCGTTGAAAATCACATGCGCGGTATCGGTAAAAAGCATACTGAGTCCGTAGCTTAACACCACCACAAGAATAATCCCCGCTTTCTTAAACCCGCCGTCTCTCAGCTTTGACGACGACAGCCTTCCGCTTGACTTATACGCCTTAATAATCCCCGTGGCAAAGTCCACTGCAATTCCAATTAAAAGCGCGTATGTAAGCAAATTCGTATTCAGCGCAAATCCCTCAAATAAATTCTGTAACATCTGTAATTCTTCCATCTCTATTCCTCCTATTGAAATCTCTTTTGTTCAAACACCGTGCGTCCTTTTTGTATAATCTCGTCTTTCATACCTTTTTGAACGCTTTCCCTCGCTTTTTTCTTTGCTGCTTCCAGTTTTTTAACTTTTTTATCACTATCTAAATTCCCATAACTCTCTAAAACTTTTGTACATTCCTCATAATATTTTTGTTCACATTCCTCAGCATATTTTAAATACACCTCAGCGGGCATTGTATAAGTCTGTTTATCATATTTGACACTGTTATCAGGAGGTGTGTAAAATATTTCTGTAGCGTCAGTTTCTTTTGCAAGTTCCGTTATAGCGTTATCAACCAAATTATATTCCATCTTCCGAGCCTTCTCCGCATATGATAGCTGCATATTTTTAATATTCTGCGCTTCGTCTGTATTCTCCGCATTCTTCGCCAATCTGCCAAGCTCACCCGTAATCTTTGTTGCGTTAGTATACCTTTTATAAATATACGCCTTTTCCGCATCCTCCGGATGTGATTTTGTGTCCACCATTGCAGTATCCTTTTCGTCATAAAGCTTATTAAGCACATCGGTCGAATACAAGCTACTGCGCACAAACTTATTTCTAAGTCCAAGCGTAATGTCTTTATCCTTTGTGCCAAGCGCTTTATTTACCTGCCCGATTCCGCCTGTGGCACTGTTTACAACATAATCAATCTGCTTTGGCGATAAATTAAATATATCCCCCAGCGTTTTTGCAACCCATGTTGTATTCTCATCATACTGCTGACGCTTCTCCAAATCCTCCATAGATGCGGGTACGATAGGCGAGCCTTTAAAATCCTCATTTTTGCCGAGATTATACATAGTTCCTATTCCGACAATATCCTCAATGCCATGTCCGGGCAGCATTGATAAAATGTATGTACCAAAATCATAAAACGCTTCCTCATTTCCGCCGAAGCATTTTTCAAGAGTCCGTTCTATCAATGTCGCCGGAAGCTCCAATTCCTGAGATTTCGGAAGCGTAATAAATTTATTATTGCCTATATAAATACATCGGAAATTATTTTTTGTATAGCTCGACAGCCTCTGATAAGCCTTCTTGCTTTCATCGTCTCTGTTATTCCACGCATATGACAAAAGCGACGGTAAAATGCTGACGGCAAACATACGCACCATTGTTCTTACCGGACTATCTTTAAATGAACGCGCCGCTTTATCCGCTCCCTGAAGCGTTGCATTCCAAAACGGTATAACAGCTCTTAATTCACCTGTTTTAGCGCCGTGTCTCTGAAAATTCAATGTAACATTTTTTGCGTCATGGTGCGCCTCGTGAACGTCTTTGCCATTTTCCAAAGAGCTTTTAAATTCTGCAAGTCTCGGAGCAGTCTCCACCATATCATTCAGCGCATTAATGCTTTCTATCGGATGCATAATCACATTTGCCGCTCTCTTTGCCATATTCGGATTTATTTGCTGAATCTCGCGCATGGTTCTGCGTAAAATATTAGTGCTTTGGGATAAATTAGAACTGTATTTACCCCCCATCGCTTTATAAAGCTGATAATCCTCGGAATTTTTAATTTGTTCAACAAACGCTTTTCCGTAGTTCTTCCAGAACTGGACAGGATTCTTTGCAGCCGTATAAATCGACGCGCTTCGTATATCGCGTATTGCATTGGATGGCATAAACAGCGGATTACTCCCTGTAACTACGCTTGAAAATTTTCGCGTAACGCATTGCAAAAATGCCGTTATCGGTCCTAACTGATTTCTGCCCGTAGCCGTAAGAGCGTTTAAAAGTCGTTTGTCGTGCACCTGATAATATTTTCTCTCGCCGCCGTCCATAACGGTTATAACGTCGTCTCGCTGTTTTCCCGTTTCACTCCATTGCGTAATCGTGTCGTCGAGTATACCGTCTACAATATGAAAAGCGTCGGCAACTCCCTTGTTTTCAAGAGCCTCTGAAAGCTCTTCCTTAACGCTGCGAGTATTAACGCTTTTTTTTGCCATTTCGGGAGGTATGCGCTCCATGAAAGTGCCCATGCCCTCTGCTGTATCGCATATATTTGCTACGGCCTTTGCCGCTTCATTTTTGCTTACAGCTTTTATAATTTGGTCGGTTTTGATTACAAGATTTTCAATCGGGTCGTAAATCTCTAATCCTGAGCCTTTTATTTTTCGCACTCCCGCGCTCTGACCCGAAAATCCGCCTTTCCCGTTTTTGCTTTTCTCAGTGTCAACCTTACGGAAAAAAGGCACGTAATCCGGATATTTCTCATGCATAGCGTTATATTGTTTCTCGGAAATCATACCGGTATCCACAAGCCACGCTCTCATAAGCTTATCTGTCCATGAATATACTTTTTCCGCGGCCTGCTTGAATGTAGGATAAGTGTTTTCAAATTCTGCGGCACGCCGTCTCATAGCGGCGTTGTCGTTTATAATATCGTCGCCAAACGAGCGTATATCATAGTTACTAAGCTCTGCTGCGTGACGCGCAACAAGATACTCCTTAAAATCGTCATAACTTTTTTCATCTCCGATACTTGCCACAATATCGCTTAATCCGTCGCCTATACGATTTCCGTCAAAATCAGTCAGCGCTTCTGTTATTATGTAGTTAACGCGTGCGTCGCTGTCACGGCTATTCATAGCCATGGTATAACTGCTTTTTTTGCCGACCACATTATCTGTTCCGTTCTTTTTTGCCGCTTCGTCAATAAGTTTTAAAATATGTAAATCGTCAATTGCCGCAATATATGCTTTTGTAGGCATCTCAGATGATTTTGATTTAATCTCACGTGCAGACATTCTGTCTGTTCGGCTTACGACTGCTCGGCTAAGTCTTTCCGCCTCGTCCGCCGTCATATATGAATTCACCATATCTCCGATTTTCCTAATATCGCGCAGTTCATTCGCGGACAAGCCTTTTTCAAAATCCCGCGTCAAATCAGGCATTGTCTTTGCTGCCGTCTCTCTGTCTCTAAGATATGCCCGCATAAATTCCGCCACAGCCTCACCCGGAATTTCTTCCGCGCTGTACTTACTTCGAAAATCTGCATCCATAGCGTCAATCGCCTGCTGTATATTCGGCAAAGATGATATATTATACTTTTTATCAAAATGATGCCCTATTTCATGACATATTGTCGGCAGATTATTCGCAACTCGCGTCCGCACAGCTTCAGCGCGGGTTTTATAAAAACCGCTTGCTCCGCGCCCAAGGGTCCCCATCTTTCCTGTTGAGATGGGGATATCTAAAACATCTTCCGCATACTTAACAATATCGCCTATGCTTTTATGAAAGCGCTTTCGTCCACTCATGTCGTTCTTGTTTTCTGCCGTCCACCGCTGCCTTGCTTCTTCGCTTACATCAGCGCGTACTTTCTCTCGCTTGACTTCATTGCTGTTTTGTGATATACTACTTTCAAAGGGACCGGAACCGCTGACCGCTTCGGGCGTTGGATTGGAACCAATCTTTTGATTGAAGCCAATCGCTGTGGTGTAGGTTCCTTTTTTATTTTTACCCACATAAAACGTTTTTGCAAATAGCCCTTTTCGCTTGTCATTTACTGTTTGTACAGCCGTCATTCTGCCGTCAATTTCTTTTTCAAATAGAAATACCGCTTTTCCGTCATCGGTTTTTTTCCCTGACAGTATAATTCTATCCGGAGCTTGCAGAACATCAATATATTTCCCTAATAACTCCTTTGTTACAGACTGCTGTCCTCGTAGCGCTTCTGTATCCGAACCATGGTCTTTAAATATCTTGCGTATTTCATCGCTTGCTATAATATAGCTGTAATTATCTATACTAATATCAAATTTATTTTTAATGCTTTCGGAAACACTTTGAGGCACCTTTCCGATATATAGTCTGTCATACGTATTTCCCGAGACAGCCTTATTTATAAAATCGTCAAAATTTGTATTAACACCTAATACATAATTGTTTTTTGATAGATTTTCTGCCTCGTGTTCTGAGTATGGTCGTATTTTTGTTTCAAAATCAATCTGTATTTCATTGCTATTAGCCGGCTTCACATTCGGCACGCTGCCCTTTTCAAAACGGATTTTATCTTGCAAGGGTTCCATCTTAGACATACCCGATATATTCTGCACATTTGCGTTATTCTGAATTAATTCTCCTGCTGCATTTGTTTTCCTCAGGTTAAGACGCGGCCTTTCCGCCGCACCAAGATTTGTCACGCTCCCAAATCCCGCGCCCGTTAGTCCGCCTATTGCGCCGCTGTAAAGCATATTTTGAGGCAACTGTTTTAAATCTTCTGCTGTCGCCTTTTTGCCTGTGGCACTGTCAATCATAAGGCTAACAGGCTCCTGTATAGCCTCCTCTAAGCCCTCGCCGGCAGCGTTCTCAATCACCCGATAAGGATATGACGCAATTATTTTTTGCAGCTTCGGATTGTCCGCAATCGCTTTTGACAGTTTCGGCGAAAGCTTAGATATTCCCGCTGTTGCTCCCTCTCCCAAAACTCCAAGCAAGCTTTCCAAAGCCAACTCAGAACCAGCGTTTGCTCCCGCGTTAAGCAGTGAATTAACATAATCGTTTCCTTCGCGTCTGTTCTCGTCATATGTATTTCCCAAAACAGAGCCTGCCATCTGCGCTTGTCCAAGCCCCGGCAAAGCGGCGTTCATTAAAATGGACGGAAGCATTCCGCCCACTGCCTGAGCTGTATCGCCTATCCATTTCGGCGCAGGCGAGCCTTTTTGTTCTGCTTCAGCCAAAACATTGCGCAGATCTTCTATGGCTTCATCTGTTGTATAATCTGCGGGGCTTCGCTTTTTGCTATGAGACTCAGTATATTTTTTTGCCGCTTGCTGTCGCGCTTGCTTCTCAATAATATCCTTCATCATAGTAACAGTACCGTCGTTGTTCACAACATACTCATACTGGTTTTGTTTTTCCGAAGGAGGATTTTTTATCATATTTGTTATAGCCGGAACTCCTTCTTGTATGGCGTCGGAAAGTATATTTGGCAGCTTTGTAATTCCTTGCATACTTTCGGCAGTCCCAAGCCCTGTTTTTCCTAATATATATGCCGCGGAAGAATCTTCCATTGCTTTTTTAACAGCAGGGCTAACCTTGCGTCTGTATTTATCGTACATCGCTTTTTGCCTGTCCTGAGGAATTAAATCCGTCAGTGTTTTTTTCACTTCCTCAGGATTTTTAGACACAGCTTTGGCAGTATCAATAAGCCGCTGTTTCTCACGCTGCCGCTGTTCTGCCTGTTCGCTTCTGAATCGCGCCGCCGCCGTTCCGGTTCTCGGCGACCATGGAGCTCTCATTTTCATAGCCGTTTCAAAATCCTGCGCCTTTTTTGTCTGCTGCTCCTCCGCCTCTTTCTGCCGCTGTTTTTCTTCAAGCCTCTCCCGTTCGGCGCGGTCGTTTTTTCTGCGTTCAGCGTCGCGCTGTATAATTCCCTGCGCGCCGCCTTTGCTTAAATAATATTCTAAAGTATTCATAAAATTGTTCCCTTATAGTTTATACTTAGCTTTCAATTCCTTAATAACGTCCTCATCTTGATAATCTCGGTTTTCTGCTTTTGCCAGCTCTATTGCTGCTGTATTTTTGGCCTTATCAATCCATGTGTTAATTTGCGAAGATGTATAACCACTATCACTTAAAATACTTTTCAAATGCGCTATTCCTTCTGAGCTGCTCAATTTATCCATAGCCACATACTGTGGATTGGTTTTGTCTGAATAATCAGAATGGAAATATCCTTCGCCGTTAATTCCACTCGGCGACCATAACCATTTAGAAGCAATATCATCCCCCAAATCTTTCACAGCCTGTTTATTTGCACTTGACGAGCCGCTGCTTCTGCCTCCCGAAGAGCCGCTTTTTGCATACTTTGCGCCAATCGCCGCCTGCTTTGCATACGCGTCAACCTCCATATCCGACAAAGCCTGCTGATAAGGCAGCGCGACGCTGTTGTTATATCCAATCTCCGTATTCCACGGCGAAACATAGCTTCCGTCCGCGTTCGGCTCAAGCCCAAGCTGCGCCGCAAGCTCCGGCGTGATATTGTTTTGGAGCTGCGCCTTTTTAAGCGCTGCATTCCATACGGCGTCCGCGTTCGCCTGCTCCTGTCCGTTGTTGGCAAGCTGCTTTCCTGCCAAATCCGCAATCTGATTATCCTCATAATATTTGTTTGTAATATTATCCCTGTAAAGCTCGTTTTCAAGCTGCTGCGGTAAATATCTGTTTTGAATATTCGCCTGCTCCAAAGCCGCCTGATTAAGCGCGTGCGTATCGTTCCACTGCTTATTTTGCATATCCCTGTTCCAGCTCGCGTCGTTCGCCGCGTTAATGTCGTTATACGTGTCGCGGTTCGCCTGATACTGCTTGCTGTAATCGTCGTTAGACACTCCCAAAAGACTGTTTAACGCCGCCTGATTAAGCTGCTGCTCGCCCAAATAACGATCGTAATCATTCGCCATAAGCTCTGGTATTCTGTCGCCAAGCTGCTGCATGTAGTAGTTCTGCGCCTGTAAACCCGCCGTCGCCGCCGCGCTTGAAGTATACCCGCCCGTCATAGCCGACATATTCCCAACAGCGTCCTGCAAGGCGCGGTTCCCCTCTCGCGTATACGCGTCGCGGTACGCTCTGTACGCAGGGTCGTTCTCCGCGCTGTAGCTCCATGGGTCGCGGTCTGTAATTTTGGAAAGCGCGTCCTCAATCCTGCCGCCGTATTTGTTCTGGTAGTCGTTGTATATGTCCTGATTGGATTTTATTCCGTTTTTCGCCGCATAGTCGCTGTACGCCGCCTCTAAGTCCGACGTCTTAAAAAGAGCCTTACCGTCCGATGTAATGCTTACAGGCTTCATAGCCTTTCCGCCTATTGATACAATCCCGTCTCCCGAATACTGCACGGCATTGGAAATCCCTTTATTGCTGAAATAATCTGTCCCCACCTGCAATGGATTACCGCTGTCCTGATAAACACTTGCCGCCATTTTGCGTATGTCGGCGTCAGAAGCGTAGCTTGTTCCGTCCGATACCGAGGAAGGCTTTAAATAGTCCTTTCCATTGTACGTCACCATTCCCGTCTGACCGTTCCAGCCGATTTTGCCGTTGTCAAGCCCCATATTAACAAGCCCCTGCCGCACGCCTGTCCCATTCGCATTCTGCACCGCGGGCATGCTCTGAGCTCCGCCCGCTTGGTTATTCGGCACGCTCTGCACGCCCTGTGTATTCGACGGCGCGGGTGGTCCCATCTTTTGCGCTGTCTGCGCGTTGTCCTTTGGTTTATATATATAATTTTGTACTGCCATCTCTCTTCCTCCCACATAAAAATAGTTTCTTGCACTAAAAAAGTACATCAACTGATGTACTTTTCCTTGACTGTATTGTTTTTTTATGATAGAATGTAAACAAGAGGATAACCTATGCGGTTATTCTGTGGTAAACGGTTTACTTATTGCAAATCGCCTACTTGGCAGAGTAGGCGATTATTTTTTTATGTAGATTATAATTAACAATACTAAAACTAATACGATAATTAAATCTTGCATACTAACACCTCCATTCTATAAAAGGTGTCAGAATAACCGCGTACCCTCTTGTCTGCGTATATTGTAGCATATTCTATTGCATTATGTCAAATGAAGATATATTTTATATTACCCCTCTCAAATCCACCTCGCTCATACCATTTCCCAAATCACGCACCGCCCCCTGCTGCATCTGCGCCTGCTGCGCTTGTGTTTGCTGCATACGCTGGCTGTACTCCTGCAAATCCGCAACAAGCTTGTCCTTGCCGTCAAACTGCAAAGCCTGAAGCACAATCAGCGTCATATCAAGGTTCTGCGGATTAAACAGCCCCATTTGCCAAAGCGCGGTAATCGTCTGATTATTCGCTTCCTTTGAAAATGGATTCTGCTTCTGCGGCACAACTGCAATGTCAAACAAAACATCACGATACTTAGGCTCAATCGGCAAGCCAAGCGCGTCAAATCTCTCTATCGGCTGGCGTATCCGTTCCGCTGAAAACGGCTGATACTCCGGCTGTCCTTTCTCATTTGTAATACGGAATATGC
>CATJNN010000161.1 GCA_949742185.1 uncultured Clostridia bacterium
ATGCGCGGTTGCTGTTCCTCCGCCGTAAGCCATTTCGTACATTTTAATAGCTTCCACAGCGGCTTTTTTCGGTAAACTGAGTTTTTTGCACACTCGTGTCATGGCGTTAATAGGATAATCAAGTTCAATTTCCATAAGCTTCTCCAGCTTTTTAATAGTATCGCCGAACTGCGCAAAAAGCTGGTCAAGCGCATCCTCAAAATCCTTTACCTTAGACATATGCCTGTGGTCTATTGCCAAACAGCTTCCAACCGGAATAGGATACGCGGTTCCAACAAGAAGCGCAGATACTTTTGCGGATGAAATACCGGTATCCGAAGTAATAAAACGAATACCCGGAGTCAGCTTTGACGCTATAACCGATTTCCCCTGTGCTTCAAGCATTTTTGTGTATGTACCTATAAGGTCTTCCTTTTGCTCCGGCATTGTCCAGAACGCGCTTGTTATTGAATGGTCTGCATAACCGGCTTTAAACTCATTGTTCGGGAAACGGCTGTCCAGCTTATTCTTAAGTACCTTTATCAGTTCGTTTATCGGAAGAACCGAATAATCAGACTCATCACCGGAATGTACTGCCGATACCTTTTCATCACGGATGAGTAAAAGCGCATCGGATTCATGGAGCGGCAGACATATGTTTAATACCTCCGCGAGGTCAGTGCGGTTAAGTTTTGGCAGCGCTGTGCCGCCAATCTTTGCTCTGTCAAGAAGACTTTTATACGCAGTATCGCGTACAGGATAAATATCTCCGCCGACATTTATCGCCAAGCCGAGATTATCAGCTGTGTCTTCTACTGCTTCCTTACTTGTACCCATTGCAAATCTGGACGGATTCGTATAGAGCGATGATGTCTTATCAAGCGGCTCTATCGAAATATCCTTTACTTTACAGCGAAACCAGTTGGTGTGTTTCGTCTGTTCTTTGTGGTAGTCCTCAATTTGAAGAAAACTACTGAATGTTGTGTGAAACTGATCCTGACATTGATTTAGCATAATAATGCTCCTTTCTGCGGTTTTACCGCGTTTGATTTTTTAATGTATAACAAAAGCCGGCAACCCTCAAACGAGCTGTCGGCTTTATGTCCGTAATGTATTGACCTGAAACTAAAAAAGTGCCATCTGCACATAGCAAATGACACTGTATAAATCCTGATAAACTGTGTTTGATTATATATCAAACCTGAAACTTATACATTTATTATATCAGAGTTTATCACAATAGTCAATCCATTAAATCAAGAAAAGAGCGTATATGTTAAATTTTTGCACAAAAAGAGATGCCGCATAGCGACACCTCTTCGCTGTTATTTAATAATAAATATCCTTTTTGTAGCCATATTCGATAAGCAAATCATCTACAATATATAAATCGCTTCTGCAATGCATATCACTGATACCGTTGCTTATTAGCTGATAGGTTTCTGAATGATAAAACTTATCCATCGCTTCTTCGATATTCATATCAGCCTTTTCTGCAAAAAGCTGTATAAGGCGTGTATATTTTCGTTGCAGTAATACTTTATTAGCCGTCATAATGGACCACCTCACTTGAAATAAATGCCAAATGATTCTCTATTATGGCTTGATTGGTAATACAAATCTGATTATTAGGTTTATGGTACCGCAATCGTTTTATTGCCTCCTTTTTATCAATCAAGTTGTCAAAATATAGTTCTATGGTATCATAAACCCTGTCATTTGCAATACCTCCTATAATTACATCGTACTTTTCAGATGTTTGTCCCTGTCTGCACAATAAAATAAAGTCAAGCCATTCTTCGTTATGTTCTTCAAATATTTTTATTTTATAATTTTCTTTTACTGCATCAAAATCAAGATTATAACTGTTCAAAACAGATTGCTTATTATTTCTTGAATATCTCTCTGCCCATATTTTAGCCTGTTCTTTAATATCTGTCAAATAAAATCCTTGTCCAAAATCAAGATTCCTTCTTGAATGATTAATATCGGGATATTCTATTTTACAGTATGAACCATGGTATACAATCATGCTACTATCCCTCTTTCGGTTAACGCTGTGTAAATATCATCTAAAATATAATCTTTGCTTTGAGTATGCAACGCGTCATAGCATGGCACAATGTACTGATACAAAACATCAGTGTCTTTTGTGAGAATATCATATATCTCATTCGCAGGACGTTTTGTTCTGTCTGCCATAGATTCAATACAAAATATTGCAAATGAAAGCTCATTATTAGTCATATCGTTTACACCTCTTTATTATTATATATTAATTAAAATATATTGTCAATCAGTTTATATGTTTTTCGTCAAAAGAGATGTCGCATAGCGACACCCCTTTCATCAGTAAACTGTGAATTCTAATTCAAGATTTCATTTGTTTCTGCATCAACTCATATTCATCATCATCTGCATTGTCCATACAAGCGCCGCAGTAATATGGAATATCATGAGTTTCTATGTTCGGAAACAGTTTTCTAAACGCCGAAATGGTTTCATCATTATCTTGTTTATATCCACATTTTTTGCAGACCAAGCATCCGCTATCCTCTTCTATTTCCGTTCCAAAGTTCAGAAAAGCTATAATTTTGTTTATGTAATTATCGTCGTTATATTTACACGACAAAATTTTCCGTTCGTTGCCCTCTCCTACACAAACTGTTACTTCTTCGTTATATATCTGAAGCGAGCAATCCTTGTGCCCTGCTGCAACAATAGCTAAATTTCCTAATTGAAGCATAATATTTCATCCTCCTCTGTTTTTAATAAGACTCCACATTCCTCTTCCGTTATGCATAAAATGAGATGGATTACATTGCAGTGTTTGTCGAATTTTTTCACGCCACCATTTATTTTGCTTGGCTTTATTATGATGTTCTAACTGCTCATAAAGATATGAAAGAGGGACTGCGCCGTTGGTTCCTTCCATAACTGCCGCAACAACATCGCGCCAAGTTGCGTTCGGAATATCCCGTATATCTGCAATTACTCGCTTTGTTTCAATAATCGGAATCAGTATAGGTGAATCTTTTCTCATTATCATTACATATTCATGAAGTATAGGAATAAAGGAACCGCTATACTGCGTATTATCTGAAAAACAGTTATGCTGGGCTTTAATAATGATATTCTCCAAAGTTCCGGGCTTAATTATTTCAGCTATCATACTGTATAAAATGCCCTTTTTCTTTATATCTCCTATCAAAACTGCCATGCGTCCGCCTTTTTCTAAGGCATTGAACTGTTTCATCATAGCGTAGTTCATAGCCTCAACAAAACGATTCCAGTTTGGAATTCGGGATAAGTCAGATAGCTTAGGGTCATAACCATACAGGTTTTGGACATCCGCAGCCTTATACATAACATCTGAATATTTAATAATATCTCAGTATGGCGGATGCCAGAAGATAAATTCCGGGCGTTCCTGAATATCGCTGTTCATTATGTCAAATCCGCTATGCAAGTCGTATATACGGCTTGCTATACCGAGATTTTCAGCCGCTGCACGTGTTGTTCCGCTGCCGCACATATAATCACAAATTTCTGCCGGCTTGAAGAAGCCTATCAAATCCTCAATCAGTCTGGGCGAACAATTCCCGCGATAGCGATTGTTTCCGCCTTCGCCGCGTTCAGGATATGATACTATACTGGTAATTTTACATTTTGTTCCATTCATAATATTCTCCTATGACTCATACCAATAAGTATCGGCAAGCGGAACGCCGTTCTCTGATGCTTTAACAGGAAACTCGTCTTCGTCAATCAGTACAAATTCGTCCTCCATCATACTGCTGCCGCAATCATAGAAACATGGTACTATGTCAAATACCTCTTTTGTGGTCATATTTATTTTACAAGGTGTAATAATCACAGAACTGTTCTCGCACTTTGTGGCATATAAAGCGTCTTTGATGTTTGTTTCTTTTCTGAAAGCCAGTATCAAGGCAATTATGTACCCCACCAATATCAATGATAGAGTATTGGTTACGCAAAACATCAGTGCTGTGCCGTGTATCCATTGATTAACTGCATACACTTCCATAAGACTGATACCTAAGCATAAAAGTATGTATGTTTTGAGATTGATGTCCTTACAGGATTCTGTTTCTAAAATTTGCTTTATTTGTGGGAAATAGCCTATTGCAAGGATTATTCCGCCAAGTAATTGTAAAAAATCAAAAATTGTCATTATCTTTCCTCCGTTCTAATCTTAATACTTTACTATTCTGAAATAAATTGCCCGTACCTATCAAGGTTATATGCCTCATTGAAGTTGACGCATTTAGGTTTTTTTATTTCGCGTCTGTATAGTCTGTTAAACTCAGCATCGCAATTTATTCTGACAAAGGTGAAAAATCCGGCTTTCTGAGCATCATACCCATCAATATACCGCCATATCTTCATTGCTGCCTCCTGAAAAATATCTTCAATATCATAGCCATTTATACGAAAACTAACGAGATTTCTCATTTTTGCCCACGTCCGCATCATTGAATAGCAGCATTCGTCATATAGTCTGCGGGCTTCTTTATTCTTTGGAAGCGTATGCGCTCTCGGAATGTTCCAGCATATATTATCCAAGCAATTATTTGTATAATCACCGTCAATATGCTTTATAGCTACTGTACCGGCAGGCGGCGCGCCAATAAATGCAAAAGCTACCAACTTAGCAACGCTTTTAAAGTGTACCTTGCCGCAATGCCGCAGAACAACGCATATACAACTGTTTTTATTACGAAGAGGAAGCAAACGGGTTGTCCCGCTTGAATTTACGCGACGTATCGTTCCTTGACTGCTTACCTGATACAGACCGTTAAACCCTTCTATGTCTTTCCACATATTATTTCTCCTTAATCACAAACATACAGTTATCCAAGCCGCCTTCACCCTTCATATTGATATACAGACAGCAGTCCTCGCAATTTTCGTCCTTGCCGCCTATACAGAGTGGGTATGGATTGTTAGGTTCAGGTGTAAAACAACCTGGACTGTCTTTTTTTATGTTCTTTATAAACCGCTCAGACATCTTTATTTCATTCATTACAACAGAAATTGAATAATGATTTGCCTCAGCCTGCGGTTCAACAAAACATTCGTAATAACCGTCATATGATTCCTCGCAAAAGCCTTCCATTTCTTTCATCTCAGCAATATACCCGTCAGATATTTCTTCCTGTAACTGCTTAACCATTTCTATTTTTGCAGAAGCTTTATCTGTGAATACGGTTATCTTTTCACCATAGTCATTATCTTTGGCCCACTCCTCTTTAAGAATATACACCGTTTCAGTTTTGGTTTCTCTTTCGAGCTCTGCAAGTGGCCTTACCATATCCGGCGCCATAATAACCGAATCTAAAGTTATATCCTCTAACTTTTTCGGTTCATCATATAAATCCGAAAATATCTTTTCCAATGCGGTTATATCGCATGGCAGTACCGGAGCCTCAAACTCACAATACAAGTCGGGAGTTTCATTCTCCGTATCTTTATCACTGCCGTCGCGGATTTCCGTAATTATACCTAACAATCCCTCATACTCACTCTCGCTTGTGCAGATAATCGGCTCGCCGATTACATATGTAGTTCCGTTATACTCAAATTCTGTTCCGTATTCTTTTATAATCATATTAAATTCCTCCTTTTGTCTTTATTTCATAAGAATAATGTTTCCAAATCTACATCTTTGGCATTGTAAATAGGATATTTTGTTGTCATTGTATTTATATATCCGGAATGCACTAAATAAAATGTCTTTTTCTTTTTCTTTATTAAGAAACAAGTCGGTTTCCATAGCATATCTTTATAATATTTCTCAAAAGCTTCTAAACTTTCTTCATGTGGGGATGGTTCAATAGATGATGATTTATAGGCTCTATTCATAAGTTCTTTAAATATGTATAACAGAGTGGTTTTTGAATCACAGTTAATCCAAAATGCATCATCTTTCACCCTTATAGGAATTACAGCAGTCTCCTGCGTTCCATCTGATATTTCTTGAACGTCTGAAGGTTCCCAGCTACATAGATTTGCGTTTTTTATAATCTCGTCCCTCGTCATATCCAAAACAATATCGTATGCTTGGTCGGGATTGTCGGCTTTTACAGTAATACTGCCTGTATTAGTTATTGTAACTTCATATAATCTGCTCATTTTACACTCCTTACATATGGCAATCCACTCCGACAAGCACCGTATCGTCTGAAAGAGAGTCAATCAAGCTGTCAAGCTGTCGTCGCCATATTCTGTTCCGCCTTCTTTGCATTCTGTTATATTTTTTTCTGCTTTTTACAGACTGCCAGTAATCATATCTGTCATGGCATTCTCCCTGATGAAGATACGCGCCCGCAATATTAGGATATTTATATTTCTCATATAAGTTATTACGCCGGAGATAGTGCTCAAGTGTTTCATCCTTGATATACATCACCTCGCCAAACCGCAAGATTTTATTATCCGTAATCTGTATATGCCAGTCTTTCGGATAATCTCCAGTTTTAAATGCGTTTTCAAACTGAACAAAATATTCCGTTTCACATTTTACTCTCCAGTCATGCATGACCTTCCATTCAATGTCTTTCTTACGTGCAGCAGCTGTCCATTTATAACCTTCAGGAGCTTTGAATTCGCTATCACGGCATGTCCAGCTTCTTTCGCCTACGGAATAATCTTTACAATCTTCTTTTACCAAGAACATTCTTGGCCAGCGTCCGCCAATAGAATACCAATCCCAAAAAGCATTTGGATTATACCAGTATCCATATCCATCGCTTTTCTCATTATATTCCATGCCTTTTTCTTTTTCTGCAAATTCACCTAATGTTTTATACCGTTTCTTGTATGGTAAATTAGGGATTGCAGTCATTTTCTTAGCCTGTTTATTCCTTTTTTCATGTTTTAACTGTCCGAAATTCTTTTTGTATACCAGTCCATCTCGAATAACAAATTTACCATACAGCGGATA
This sequence comes from uncultured Clostridia bacterium, assembly GCA_949742185.1. Classification (GTDB taxonomy): domain Bacteria; phylum Bacillota; class Clostridia; order UBA1381; family UBA1381; genus CATJNN01. The sequence continues at coordinate 6,947 of CATJNN010000161.1, forward strand.
CTGATACGTGGAAACAATTTTACCATTCGGCAGCTTTATGCAATCTGCTGCCCCATTTTCGTATTCTGCTTTTAATTCCTCTGTACGGTCATCAAAAACATAAAATTCTTCAGAATTTTGTCCGTATGGTTCCATAATTGATCCTATCTCAGTTTCTACGGCTCTTGAGAAAGCATTTTGGCGGTTATTAAGCTCCTCAATATGTATATCCAGCATAAAATTATGAGGCAGCTTTTTCTTCTTGATGTTACATTCTTCTAATAAATTTTGGATTGCCAAATCTACCATCGGCTCTTCTTCTATTTCCGGTAAATCAACCGTTACCAATGTTAATGTATGCATATAAATCATTCCTTTCTTTGCACAAAATACGGGCAGCAGAAAAATCTGCCGCCCGATACGTTTGTATATATAATATAAGTTACTGTTATACCCGTATATGCCGCTTAACAACAGCGGTCAGTTTTGTGGGTAATTGATTTAAGTCTGTAATATCCAAGAAAGAGTCGCCGTATATTCGCTCTATATTCACCTTGTCATCACCTATTGCGGCTGCGACAAAGAGAATTCCTTTCTTCTGATATTCCTGTTTAATTCCACGTAAATCTTCTTCCGATGCTGTTCCGCTGTAACCTGAAGCGGCAGGCTGTCCATCCGATACAATAATCAAAAGTTTTACTTCTTCGGGACGCTTTGAAAGCTGCTCTGCTGTAAACCTCAGCGCAGCGCCATCACGGTTATTGCGTCGTGCGTCAATATCCATCATTCTGTATTTATCATCATTGTCAAAGCTGTCAAACTCAGCGTATGAATATAATTCTACGCCTTCATCACTGTAGTCTCTATTTGTCGAATGCCCGTACACCATAACAGGTATGCCTAATTTCTGACAGAAATCATACAGGATAATTGCTGATGCTCTCGCATAAGTGCAGCGGTCTGCACATCCCATAGAACCAGACTCATCAAGCAGCAATCCTACAGCAAGCTCAGGAACTTCATTGGGCAAAGAATTTTTCATAAACACCTTGCCATCGTTCCTGCATATAGCTCTTGCGTTAAGCCTTCTGCCCATCAAGAGATTTGTCTGAACTCCTCCCCGTCTGTTTTCCTTAAGCTGTTGTATAAGGCTCTTTTGAAGCTGCCTTGAAATGTTCAACAAAGGTTCGGCAATCATATTGTACTGTTCGACCATTTCCTCTTTGACGCTTGCAATACGCTTGATTTTTATACTCACTCCACTATGAATATCACCGTAAGATATGTTCTGTGCAGTGTCGTTAAGCTCACGGATACGCTCATTCTCCAACTCTTCGCAAGCAGCTTTTTCCGCCATTTTGTCAAG
>CATJNN010000162.1 GCA_949742185.1 uncultured Clostridia bacterium
AGAGTACTTATAGTTGATTAACAATATAAAAAACAGAGATTAATTATACATTTATATAAATGACTAATTAATTTCTGTTTTTAATTTAAAAAAAGGCTCGCTCCAAAGCAGTCAGCTTTTAAAACGCGGAGACGCGGTAGTCGATAAAGACAATCAAATCATTGTATTTGCAGAAAAGCCTAACACAAGCAGAGAATATATTATATGCGACGTTCTCCCCGACCGTCTTTCGGTTAAAAGCGGAGACGAACAAACTCAGCTTATTCTCGAAAGCGGAACCGTAGTTTACAACAGCGGCATGCAGGTTTCATACGCAAACGCGTTTTCCGGTCTTAAAAACGGAGATAAAATTAAAGTGTTCTACCGCGACGACGGCGCCGTCGACTATCTGTCAGTCACTGAGGACACAAGCGCGGGCGATACGGCGGATTATATTATAAAAACAGTTTTATCAGACGGAATTGTCGCTTTCGGCGATACAGTTGACAAAACGCTTAAATTTGACGACGACACTCTTGTATATGACGGCTCAATATCGTCGACATACGCAAGCGCGGCGGCAAAATTTGCTCTCGGAGACAAGCTGACTATATACTACGACGGCTTAAACGGCGTAAAATACCTGAAATACCAAAAGGACGCTTTAAAAGGTCCTGTAACCAATGTTTCAGGCAATGCTCTTTCCTCGCTGGGAGCTACGGATAACGCAAAAATAATGCGCGACGGTATGCCGGCATCGGCGGCGGAACTTATGAAAAACGACGTGTGTTATTATGTTGAACAAACCGACACTGTTCTTGCCTACAGCAAAAAAATAACAGGCGTTTATGAAGACGCTTTGCCGAATAAGGACGGCGTACGTCAGGCGATTGTTTCGGGAAAAACATATAACGTGGGCACATCCACGGCATTTTCTAAATTGTCCTCCAATAAAATTGAATTCGGCGATTCCGTAACTCTGCTGTTCGGAAAAGACGGTTCCGTAGCGGACGTGGTGACAAGCGAGAACGAGGGGCCGGTTATAGCATATATTTTAAGCTCGGGAAGAAAGGAAACGACAAATCCAAACACCGAGAAAGGCAGGTCATATTATATTCAGGCACTTTTAACTGACGGACAGACGGCTGAATATATCACTGACAAGGACTATGACGATTTTTGTGGCAGACTTGTGAACATATCGTTTGCTAACGGAAAAGCTTCTGTAAAAGCTCTTTCCGGAAAATCGGACGCGTCAGGCAGATTTGACTGGAACGCAAAAACCTTTGGAAACGATACTCTTGCCCGCGATCTTGTTATAACAGACGTGTCAACGTTCGATAAAGGCACTACAGGCGCGGGCGGGCGCGTATACCCGCAGAGACTGGACGGACTGACGCTTGCGTCAAGCAACGTTTTATACACGCAGAAAAATTCCAAAGGTGAAATTGATCGCATAGTTCTCAACGACTACACACACGACATTTATGAATTCGGCATCGTACTGAAGGCTAACGTCGTATCAAGCGTATATGCCACTGCCGGCTCATATGAGCTTTTGATAAACGGTGAGTCCAGAAATATTATGACCTCTGGAAGCGCGTTTTCAGCTAAAAATCGTCAGCCCTCGTATTTTAAATATAACGGTCAGTCCCTTAAAGCTATTATGCCTTTAACAGAGATTCGCGGCGCTGTTTCAAGCATAACGTCGGACACAGCGTACATTGGCGGCGAGAAATATCCTGTCAGCGACAGCGTTCAGGTATATAAAAATGTGAGCGGAACATTAAGCGGCAGAGATTTTGAGCTTATTCCGTTAAGCGATATTCCAAAAAACGCCTCTATGACGGCATATATTGATAAAACCCCGTCTTTAGGCGGTAGGGTGAGAGTACTTATAGTTGATTAACAATATAAAAAACAGAGATTAATTATACATTTATATAAATGACTAATTAATTTCTGTTTTTAATTTAAAAAATAGTAAACGAAATTAAAATATACAAGCTTCATCACTCTTTTGCTATGTAAAATCGAACATACTGCTCTATTTTTGAGCGCAGGTTGCTAAATAGATTTTTAAATTAGCTAATTATTTTTGTGTAACAAAAGGAAAGCCACACATTGAATGTGTGGCTCGTTAAGGAGAAGGGTATCTATGTGTAAAATATAAATTTTACACATTGTACTTTATCATATAAATATGAACTCTTTGTGAACATTTTGTGAATTTTTTTATTTTTGCACATTTTTTCGCGCAAACGGCATATAATATTCTTTCACCTTTTTATACATAACCTCTGCAGTATCCGCCGAGTCAGAACCGCATATAATTCTTATAAAATCAGCGTCGCGCTTAAACCATGTAATCTGTCTCTTCGCATACCTGCGCGACCCGCGCTGAACGACACCAACCATCTCGCCGTACGTTAAAAATCCGCGCAGATAGGCTATAACCTCTTTATAGCCTATCCCCTGCATCGACGTCATATCCTTCGTGCAGCCGTAATCCATAAGCGCGCGCACTTCGTCTATAAGCCCGTTTTTCAACATGACTAAAACGCGTCTATCAATACGCCTGTAAAGCTCCTCCCGATTCCGCTCAAGAACAAAACCAAGAACGTCGTAACGGCTTTCCTTCTTCTGTGTTTCTGCCTGATGCTCGGAAATTGGAATTCCTGTTATTCTATAAAATTCAATCGCACGAATAATACGCCTTAAATTATTCTCATGAAGCCTGTTCGCCGATACCGAGTCAAATTCACGAAGAATATCCAGCATATATGCGCCGCCTTTTTCATCCGCAAGCTCACTTAAGCTTCGCCTCAAATCAGTATCCGTCTGCTCTTTGCCAAAATCAACGTCGTTAACAACCGACCGGATATAAAGCCCGGTGCCGCCGACTAAAAGCGGAAGCTTTCCCCTTGCGTTTATATCGGCAATATATTTGTGCGCCGCTTCCGCATACTCCGCCGCGCTGAAATCTTCGCGGGGGTCAATCTCGCCTATCATATAATGCCGAACGCCGTCCATCTCCTCCTCTGTCGGTTTAGCCGAGCCAACATCAAGTCCGCGGTACAACTGCATGCTGTCCGCCGAAACTATTTCCGCGTCAAGCATTTTCGCCAGCTTTACCGACACGTCGGTCTTTCCCGACGCGGTAGGTCCTGCAACAACAATAAGCGGTATCTTTTTCATACGATTCTCTTAAATTCCTTTTCCATTTCTTTTTTAGACATTGAAATCATAATAGGACGCCCGTGAGGGCATGTATTTATATTATCCATTTTCATAACGTCTCTTACAAGCGCGCGCATTTCCTCCTCAGACATAGCACGGTTAGCTTTCACAGCCGCCTTGCACGCGATTGTGTATAAAAGTCGCTCCTGTTTTTCCGTTATAAGCTGGCTTCTATGATTTATAAGCTCCGTCAGCATTTCCGCAACCACCTGCTGCGCGTCGTCGTGCTCCATCTCCTGCGGAACGCTTCGTACAAGAAGCGAATTATCTCCGAAATCCTCAATTTCAAAGCCTAGCGGCTCTAAAAAATCCTTATTTTCCTTATACGCCGCATATTCAACCGCCGTGAGCGACACAACCGCCGGCACCAACAGTATCTGCGACACAACCCTGCTTTCGCCGAGCTCTTTTTTTAACTGCTCATATTTCAGTCTCTCATGCGCCGCATGCTGGTCAATCATAAGCATTTCCTCGCCGCGTTCAACAAGCACATATGTCGAAAACACCTGCCCGACAACGCGCCATACATCTTCTGCTTTCCTACTTTCCTCCTGCGGCGTTATATATGAAGCCGCCTTTGTCTCCGGCTCATGAACCGCCGGTTTGAACTCGGCTTCCGCACCGACCTCCTGTTTTTTCGCGGGCTTCCAAATCTGAATATCAGGCGACACATGCTTAAATTCCGTCACCTTCTGCGGTCGTTTTTCTTTATATTCATCTTTTTTGATTTCAGCCTGAGTTTCCTCCTGTTTTAAAACAGGTCTGATAATATCTTGTTTAATTTTATCCGCCTTTAGCTCATTTGCTGAAAACGACATCCTTGTCTGCTCTGACGGCGAAGCTTC
>CATJNN010000163.1 GCA_949742185.1 uncultured Clostridia bacterium
AGCTTGCCGAAGGCTGTTTATGGAAGCTTTAATCTTCCGTTGGAGGGCGAGCGCGGTACGCAAATATCGTGGTCGTCGGATAGTGCGGATATTACAATAGACGGTGCGCAGGCAACGGTGTCGGATGCTTTAAATGAGGTTACAAAGATTACTCTTAAAGCGACAGTTACCAAAAATGAAGCGGAACATACAAGAGATATAGAGATTACCTTGCTTCCAAGTATAATCACATTTACAACAGACGGAGAAGAAACGGCTGATTTTACCGAGGGACAGCATGTTACGGCAGGAACTCTTGCCGGAGCGGAGCTTGCCGAAGGAGAGAAGCTTTATATTGCTACATATAATGCGGATGGTGTTATGCTTCATATATGGGCTATAGATTATGGAACAAGAGTGGACATAACAGCGGACAGCGGGCTGGCAGAAATAGGCGTGTTTGTTTGGAATAATATGAAACCTGTTGCCGCGAGAAGTATACGCGTAAAAGCAGCCGAATAATAAAAATATTATAGATTGGAGGAGGGCGTTATGCCGATATTGAAAAGAATAATTGCCTGCGGCTTGGCGTTTGTTATGACGGTTTTATGCACCGAAATGAGTTTCGGCGCGGAGCGGAAAACAGACGATGACGAAACGGGCTTTGCCATTTCATTTCCTGTTGCTTATGATACATATGTGAGGAAAGGTTATGGCACAAATGATTATTCAAATGAAACGACAATGATTGTTGATGGGAGAGCCGGTTCTTTTCGTATGGGCGTGATGCGGTTCAGATACGGTTCGGGCGCGTCGGAAAGCGCGGAGGCTGTCGCGGAGACGGCTGATTATGCGGCGCTCAGATTGAGGATAAATCAAAATCCCGGTCTGTCTAAAATTGAGATTTATGGAGTGCGCGACGAGCAAATGAAATCTTCGTGGGCGGACGGTGAAATGAACTATAATCTTGCAGATAGTCTTGGTATACTTGAAGGACGCGGTTCTGAGGATATTCCGCTTTTGGCGTCAGACGATATGGAGGGCGTTGCTGCTTCAGATTATCTGGAGTTTGACGTTACAGATTATGTTAAGGAACAGGCGGGAACTACTGATGAAAACGGCGGCAGCGAGTTTGTATTTCTTGTGTGCGGCGCGGACGCGTATTCCTCCAGCGACTATTTCAGAGTGTACGCGGAAAACAACAAAGGAACAACAAGCGAGGAGGCTGTGCCAAGATTATTTGTATCCGCAGGACGCGAAGGATATGTTAAAAGAGATGTAAAGAATCTTATTATAGAAAAGCAGCATCAGGTGACTGAGGATTTCTGTCTGCCTGCCATTGCGGGAGAATACAGAGGCGAAGACACCCAAAGCAGCGTGGAATGGAGAAGCGATACAGAGTCGGTTATAAGTCTTGAAAAAGATAACGACGTATATCGTGCTCGCGTTACGCGTCCGTCGTCGGCTAAGCACGGCGACGCTGTGGTAACGCTTACGGCGGTAGTAAGAAACGGCAAATATTCAGAAAGCAAAAGCTTTAAGCTGTATGTACCGCCCGTAGGCGTATACAATCCGAGTCTGACAAACTATGTAAAAAGCAGTTCTGAGGAAACAAATCCCAACAGCGTAGTATACAGCTATGTTAAAGGTAAAACAAAATTTGATGGGTTTGTGAAATTTGAATATGACGATATGTTTTCATATGCGCCAAAGGCTGTTTTGAGGATGAAGCCGTATTTTATGCAGGGAGCTTTTACTCTGACAATGACTGCGCTTGATTCTGCTATTTCAGATGCCTGCAGTGAAGAAATGACATGGAAAGGGTCGCAGGAGCTTATAAATAATAAAGGAATGTATTCTGTATCGCTTGAGCAGAATCCGTCGCAGACAGAATGGCTTGAATGGGACGTGACCGATTATATAAATTCTGTGAGCGGCGCGCCTGTGTTCAGATTTGAGATAGAGTCGGCGGGAACTGCGTATTGCATGATGTACGGCAATGCGGAAAAATATATTCCGCAGTTAAAGCTTTATAATTATGAGCTTATAACGGATGCGGAAAATGCTGTTCAAAGCGTTGCGGAAAAGGTCAGAAGCGAGCTGGAAATGATGAGCGGAGAGCTGAGCGCGGTGACGGGCAATATAAATCTTCCGTCGCCTGAAAAATACGGGGTAACGGTAACATGGGAAGCGCTTGATGAAAACGGGAAAGCGTCCGAATACCTTTCCGACGACGGTACGCTAATTAAACAGCCGGAAGCTGATGAATCCGATGTTCGCGTTATATTGAAAGCTGTTATAAAAAGAGACGATTATGAGGGCGGAAGTATTGTAATAGAAAAAGACGCGCTTGTTTTAAAACAGGTTTCAGATGAAGAAGCAGTGCGATTTAATAAAAATAATCTCAAATTAAATTCGGAGGTTATCACAAACGGCGGAAATTTGCCGCGCGGATTTTACGGCGCAGAAATTGAATGGACAGCTCAGCCTGAGGGTGTTCTTGATATATTAGGAAATACTTATACTGCGGTTGGACGCAGAGACGATAAAGATGTTGATATAAGTCTTACGGCGATTATAAAAAAAGGAACCGTTTTGCCGGAACAAAAAACGTTTAATGTAAAAGTTATGCGCGGAGTGTCAGAAAACATGATTTATAATGTTCGCATTTTCGGCGAAAACGGGGCTATGGAAAATACAAACGACGACGATATAGAAACTTATTATGCGTCGGATACGGATTTTAATATTGATTATGCGTTTTCGGCGGAAAGGCAGATTGGCAGTGTATCTATTGTGCCGTATAATGCTGAAAACATAAAAAGTATTGGTATATATTACAGTGATGATGCGGAAAACTGGAGCAGGATTGATGAGATTACTGTTGCCGACGGAATAAATAAGATTAGCTTTGCTTCTGTAAACGCGATGTATCTGCGGCTTGCCGTAAAGACAGACGGCGGTGCCGGAGGAATAAGCGAAGCAGGAGCATACGGCGGCGCGGTAGGTGAAGAAAATCTGATAACCGCAAACGAGATTATAAATTCCAAGGATTTTGTTAAGCTTGCAGGCATTCCGGCGGGCTCCGTAAAGAGCGGGTTTAAGCTGGAAAAGAAAATAAGCGGTGCGTCTGTCAAATGGTATTCGGGCAACAGCTCAATTATTTCGCTGTCTGAAAAAGACGGTGTATATGAAGCTTCAGTTAAGCGTCCTGTTAAGACAACGGGTGTAAAGCTTACTGCGATAGCAGAGATTAACGGAACCTCTGCAGAAAAAACGTTCACCGTGAGCGTGGGCGGAACTGATAATTCAGCTTCTCTCTCTGGCGGCGGAGGCGGAGGCGGCGGTGGGTCACTGCCGCGGCCTGCGCAACCCGTCGTCAATAATATAAATTTGTCACCCCGACCGACTGTCGCTCCGACGGCGGCTCCCGAGAATGAAAAAACAAAAATGAAATTTACGGATATAAATAAAGCCGTATGGGCGGAACGGTATATACAGGCGCTTTTTGAACGCGGACTGATAAAAGGAAGAACAGAATATGAGTTCGCGCCGCAAGAGCCTGTAACTCGTGAAGAGTTTGCAAAGCTTATTGTTCTTGCCTCAGGATTTGAAACGGGAGGAGAATGCAGCTTTTCAGACGTACCGGAGAACGCGTGGTATTATCCTTACGTGTCCGCTGCGTATAAAGCGGGGATTACAAATGGTGTGGATGAAAAGAATTTTGGCGCGGGCAGTAGTATAACGCGTCAGGATATGGCAGTTATGATTTCAAGGGCGTTAAAGGATTATAATATTGAGGGAGGACACAGTATAGATTTTAATGATGAAAATACGATTGCGGACTATGCTGTGGAGTCGGTAAAAAGACTTAGTGGTTTTGGCGTAATATCAGGAGATAATTTAGGGAATTTTAATCCGCTTTCGTGCGCTACAAGAGCGGAGGTCTCAAAGATAATATATATGCTGCTTGAATTGACGGAAAGGGGTTAAGGAGAGATTTATGAAGAAATATATAGAACCGCATATGGAATGGATTGAAGATATGCAGCAGAAGCTTAAAAATAAACTCAGGCATGTCCGCGAGCGTTCGGCGGAGAAGATACCGTATACGGCGGATAACGGTGTGCATGACGACTGGAAGAACAAACAGATAGGACGCTGGACAAACGGCTTCTGGGCAGGGATAATGTGGCTGATGTATATGAATACAGGAGATGAAAGATATAAAGAGATTGCCGAATACGATGAGGAGATTTTAGATGAGGCGTTAACGAATGCAAAAAATTTAAACCATGACGCAGGATTTATATGGCTGCTGTCGGCGGGAGCAAATTATCGTCTTTTCGGCGGTGAAAAATCTGAAAACAGAATTCTTGCCGCCGCGTCCGCGCTGGCATCGCGTTTTAATATAAAGGCCGGCTATATAAGAGCGTGGAACGGCGCGGAAAAGCTTGGTTTCTCTATAATTGACTGTATGATGAATCTGCCGCTTTTATATCTTGCTTCAGAGATTACGGAGGACCCGCGCTTTAAACTTATTGCGGAGTCTCATGCGGAATCGGCTATGAGAAATCATCTTCGCCCCGACGGTTCTTTATACCATGTTATAAAATATGATATAGATACAGGAGAAGTCAGTATACCGAATAAATCGCAGGGCTATAAGCCAGAGACATCTTCATGGTCGAGAGGGCAGGCATGGGCGATTTACGGATTTGCACTTAGTTATATACATACCGGAAAGCAAGAATTTCTGGACGCGTCAAAGCGGGCGGCGCATTATTTTATAGCTAACACTGCAGAGGACAGCGTGCCGCTGTGCGATTTCCGCGCGCCGGCCGAGCCCGTATATCACGATACATCGGCGGGAGCATGCGCGGCGTGCGGACTTATAGAGCTTGCAAAAATTGTACCAGAGTATGAAAAAAGGCTTTATTTTAATGCTGCTATGAGAATATTAAAAGCGATTGAAAAGGACTATACAGATTGGAGCACAGGCAGCGACGCGATTATAACAAACGGCTGTGAAGCATATCACGACGGCAAGCAGGATTTGCCGCTTATATATGGGGATTATTATTTTGTTGAAGCAATTTATAAGCTTCGGGGAGGCAAGGTGCTGTTGTGGTAAAAATATATGTAAATAAAGAATGCACAAGGGTGAATAATTTCTGGAACGCGGTGCACTTTCATCCTACTGACGCGATAGAGGACGAGTGGGGCAGAAAAATAATTGATGAGATAGCCGCCGGCAAAGCCGCGGGCTTTATGCGGATTTATGCAATGCTTGAGGATATTGTTTCCGGCGATGGCAAGGGCGGATTGACGTATGATTTTTCGCTCAGCGATAAGCGTATAGATTACCTTGTTCAAAAAGGCTTTAGGCTTCTTATATGTTTTAATTTTATGCCGGATTGTATAGCGTCTGTACCGGACCGCGATATGGGAATTCCAAGATATAAGGGAAAAAGAGTGAATAATTCCGTGCCTGTACATTATAGGCTTTGGGAGGAGGTATGCTTTAAGTATATGAAGCATCTTCTGGAAAGATACGGCGAAGAAAGGCTGTCGGAATGGCGCTTCCACTGCTGGAACGAACCTGACCACGAATACTGGGTCACATCTAAAACATGTTTTGATTATGACAGAGATAATGATGATGATAAAATAAAGGAATACATAAAGCTTTACGACTATTTTTTACTCGGGGTTACCCGCGCTTTTTCAGGCGCAAAGATAGGCGGTCCTTCAGCCGCTGCAAGCGACCGTTTTTTGCGCTCGTTTATAGAGCATGTGGCGAGCGAGGACAGTGCGCGTCTTGATTTTTTGTCTATGCACGCTTATTCGGATATTAAATATGAGGGGACAGACGGAAAAATGTGCCCTGAAAATATACTTAAACGAGCGATGCTTGTTAAAGAACTGCTTGACAAATATGGATTGGGTGGTACTGAGATTATTATAGACGAATGGGGAGCGGCGGCAGGAGGATTTTTAAGCATAAAGAAAAATCCGGAAATGGTATTTCGTGAAAACGAGTATTTTGCCGCATTCTATTTTCGATTAATTGAACTGATTGCTAAAAGTGGAGTTCAGGTATCAAAAATGCTCATATGTCTTTCGGGGCAGCATAAATCTGTTTCTGATTTTGACGGATACAGGAGCTTTTTCACGCTTAGCGGCTATAAAAAGCCTATATATAATGCGTATTGCCTTTCGGCAAGGCTTGGAGAGCATTGGCTTGACTGCAGCGGAGAAAATTGTATACCCACGGTGAATGAAAACGGAGATATAGTAATTGCGGTATACAGTCTTAAAAGCGAATTGGAGAAAATAAGCTTAAAGCTGAGCGGACTTTGCGGATGTTATGAATTTAGAAGGACTCGTATTGATAGAAATGATGCAAATTCGTACGGCGCATGGCTGGAGGCGGGAGCGCCGGAACGGCCGGATAATTCTTTGAAAAAGTATATCAGAGAACGCGGCGAGCTGGAAACTTTTGTTGAGACTATATACTCAGACGGTGCATATTCATATGAGGCAGTTTTTGAAGGAGCCGGCGTTGAGCTTATTGAATTGATAAAAACAGACGATGCAGGGGGCGATAAAAATTGAATGAGAATTTTTTGCTTGATACCGATGCGGCTGTTCGGCTGTATAATGAATACGCGCGCGATTTGCCCGTTATAGATTACCATAATCATCTTTCTCCCGACGAGGTTTTGGGAGATTATAGATATGAAAATATAGCTGAGCTTTGGATTAAGGGGGATCCGTACAAGCATCGGGCGATGAGAATGTGCGGCATGGAAGAGAAATATATAACGGGCAGAGCGTCGGATTTTGAAAAATTTCAAGCGTGGTGCGCTGTATTCCCGAAGCTTATCGGAAATCCACTTCAGCATTGGTCAAAGATGGAGCTTTTAAGAGTCTTTGATATAGATATTCCTATATGCCGGGAAAATGCGGAATTGCTTTGGACAACGCTTAATAAAAAGCTTGAACAGCCCGAATATTCATCTAAAAAAATACTCTCTAAATTCAACATTGAATATTCAGCCCCATGCATGACGTTTAACTCAGATATATCAGGATTTGAGAGAGACAGCATAACCGCGCCGTCGCTTCGAGGAGACGACATGAGAGACATAACAGGAGAATTTATACGGATGCTCGGCAAGAACGCAGATATACAGATAAATTCGCCTGAGACTCTGAAAGCGGCTATATCTAAAAGATACGACGCGTTTCATAAGGCAGAATGTAGGTTTTTCGATTATGCCGTCGACGATGGATTTACTTATATAAGCGACGATGGAAAAAATGAAGAACGATTAAAGAAGCTTATAAACGGCGAAAAACTTTTGAACGAAGATGCTCTTCATATTAATTCTGAGCTTTTAAGAATTGGCGCGCAGGAATGCGCTGCTCGCGGATGGGTTATGCAGCTTCATATAGGGGCGATGCGTTATACAAGCAGCCGATTGAGGAAAGAAGTCGGACCTGCCGGCGGTTTTGCAGGAATAGGCACGGCGGACGTGAGAAGTATTGCGCGGATGCTTGATGATTTGGAGAGCATGGATAATGGTATTCCTAAAACAGTATTGTTTACGCTTAATCCGGCGTATAACGAGGCTTTGGCGGTGCTCTGCGGCTCATATAGCAAAGACGGAGCGCCCGCGCTTGTTCAGCAGGGACCGGCATGGTGGTGGTGCGACCATTATTCGGGAATATGCGGTGTGCTTGAAAGCGTGAGTTCGTTTGGTATTCTATATGAATTTATAGGAATGACAACCGATTCGCGCAGCGTACTGTCTTTTGTTCGTCACGAATATTTCAGACGCGTGCTGTGCGCATGGCTGGGCAGAAAAATAGAAGAAGGAGTATTTGAGTATGATATAGCGTCTCTTGGCAGACTTGTTGAGAGAATTTGTTATGAAAATGCGGCAAAAGCAGCGGGGCGGTTTATTAAATAATAGGAGGAAAACATGGATTTATTTTTTAAGAATAAGGTTGCTGTTGTAACGGGAGCAGGGGGAACGCTATGCTCGGAAATTGCGGTTTTTCTTGCAAAAAAAGGTGCGAAGGTTGCGCTTTTAGGGCGCACAAGAGAGAAGTTGAAAATTACGGCTGACAGAATATCCAAAGACGGAGGCGTTTGTATGATTGAACGCTGCGACGTCACTGACGAAGCCTGTGTGGCTGAGTCTGCGGAGAGGATTAAAGAACAGCTCGGACCATGCAGTTTTTTAGTGAATGGAGCAGGCGGAAATAACGGAAAGGTTATGACGACAAATAAAAGCTATGTTCCGAATGAATTGGAAATGGATAATGAAGCGGATTTTAAAGGTTTTTTTAATATAGATATTAATGCGTTTGAGGATGTTCTGAAAGTTAATACGTTAGGAAGCGTAATTCCGTCGCGGATATTCGGCAGGCAAATGGCTGAAGATGGCGGCGGTTCAATAATAAACTTTGCGTCAATGAACAGCTATTGTCCGCTTACAAAAGTTCCCGCATATGCAATGAGCAAATGCGCAGTTGTAGGGCTGACAAAATGGCTTGCGGCATATCTTGCTCCGGCAAATATACGCGTGAACGCTATCGCGCCGGGGTTTTTTGCGAATGAGAGAAGCGAAAAGTTTCTCGGTACGCCGGAAACAGGTCTTTCTCCTCGCGGACAGAGCGTTATAGACCACACTCCCATGGAGCGTTTTGGAAAAGGAGAGGATTTGCTCGGGACTGCGGAATGGTTGCTGGACGACAGAAAATCTGCATTTGTCAGCGGCATAACCGTACCGGTAGACGGAGGTTTTCTTACGAGAAGCGGCGTTTGATTTAATCGCTTTTAAAGCGGGAAAGGTTATAGAAATGAAGCTTGGAATGATGCTTCCCGCAAGGGAGTGTTTACAATGGAAAATAGCGGCGCAGCTTGGCGTTAAATATGCGATTACAAAGGCTGCGCCTGAAATCACGGGACTTAGTGATCCGTCCGATTATAGTTCTCTTAAAGCTGTGCGCAGCGCGTTTGCAGAAAATGGGCTTGAATTATACGGTCTTGAGGGCGATGAGTTTGACATGAGCAGAATAAAGCTAGGTCTGGACGGCAGAGACGAGGACATTGAGAAATATAAAAAAATGCTTAAAAATATGGGCGCTCTTGGTATAAAAATGCTTTGCTATAATTTTATGGCGGGGGTAGGGTGGTACCGTACAGATACAGATATTGCTGAGCGCGGCGGTGCGATGGCGTGCGGATTTAACGTCGGCAAGGCCGAAAAAACAAATCTTAAAATCACGGCGGAGAAAATGTGGGAAAACTACGAGTATTTTCTGCGGGCAGTTATGCCTGCGGCTGAAGCAGCCGGCGTTGTGATGTGTATGCATCCCGACGACCCGCCTATTCCCGAGCTTTGCGGCTATTCCAGAATAATGATTAACGCCGGCGCTTACAGACGAGCGATGGGGATATCTGACAGCCCGTCTCATAAAATAACTTTCTGTCAGTCTTGTTTTAAGCTGGCGGGAGACGATGTGTTTGGATTAATAAAAGAGTTTGGCGGAAGAATTCATTTTCTGCACTTTAGAGATGTTATAGGAGAAGCTTATAATTTTAGAGAGACATTTCATGACAATGGCACGACAGATATGGTGAAGTTAATGAAGTATGCGCAGAAATACGCGCCAGAATGTATTGTACGTGCCGACCATACGCCGACCATGGCGGGAGAGGAAGGCAGCGAAACAGGCTATGCGGTGCTTGGAAATGTTTTTGCCGCCGGATATATAAGAGGGATAGCCGAAGCTCTTAAAATTGAACTTGAATAAGATATATTCAACTGGAGTGAGTGAGATGTTTACATTTAACAGGGAAATACAAATCCCCCAAAACTGGACGATTCACAGCTATTACACAATATGTCCGTATGCTCCCGACGGTTCGGGAAGGCTTTTGCTTAACTGTGCGAGTTTTGACAAAAACTGCGGTGAAATAGCTATTGTTTCCAAAGACGGAGAAATTCTGAACAGGTTTGGAAGAGGACGGCTTTTTGACGCTTTTTATCACACGGGATATTGGGCGACATGGAGCCCTGAGGCAGACAGGGTATTTTTTCAGGCGGGAACGCCGTCGGAGCCGAAGATAGGCGTTTATGATATAAAAAATGATAAATATTTTTATTCGGCGGGCGATATGGAGGGGGCTCCGCCATTTGGAAACCCGATTTATTCGGGGCTTATGGGAATGCTGTATGCGTCAGGATATTCAGGCGGATTTATGCCCGAGAAATCTCCGGTTCCATTTAACGAAAGAGACAAACACGGTATTTTCAAATTTAATTTGTTTGAAAATAAAAGAGAGCTTATTTTGAACATAAGCGATATTTTAAAAGTTCATCCTGACAGAGAGGTGCTTATGGAGCTTGATGAGGAAGCCAAAAAAGAAAATGACAGCAAATACGGACTTACGCTTATGGCATATTGCGTGCGCTGGAACAGGGCGGGGAACAGAATGCTTTTTTATTTTGGAAATCACTGTGCATCCCGCGCAAGAAAAGAACCGCGCATAGCATATATTTTTACGGCAGACCGCGATTTTAACGATATTTGTCTTGCTGTTGGAGGGAAGCTGTGTCACTGGAGCTGGCATCCTGATAACGAGCATTTAATAGGATATAAAGAAGATGGAATATATATGATAAGATACGACGGAAGCGGTTTGAGAAAAATATCTGAAAGCCGTACAATGGGACATCCGTCAATATCTCCCGCGGATTATAATACAATGGTGACCGACGATTATCTTCCGGTTTCTAATGTGAATTTTTATGATTTAAAATCAGGCGGGATTAAACAGACGATAAACATACCGAGAATAAACACGGAAAAAGAGATGCCCGGCAGAAACAGATACAGAATATGCACGCATCCGGTATTTTCGGACGATGGCAAAAAGCTGCTTGTAAATTGTCTTTCCGGCGAATATGCCTCTGTGCGGGAATATGTTTTGGAATGAAAAATAAATAATAAAAAGCGCAGGGTTTTCCTGCGCTTTTTATTATTAAATATATGTAATTCCATTTCGGTGCGCCTCAACGAGGGCTAACATAAACGCGCCGTATGAGTGAGGCTCGTTTGTTTTTGGATGTACCGCGGTTAAATAAGCTTTTATGCTTCCTGTTGCGTCGCCCGCTTCCGGACATAAGCAGCCTTCACAGCTCATTAGAGTAGAAAAATCATCTGTTATAAAATTTTGTACAAGGGCGGAAAGTCCTTTTTGATATGGTTTTTCAAAAATATTGTTATCAAGCAGTCCGAGACGTATCCCGGCGCCCAGCCCGTACAGAAATAACGCGCTTCCCGAACTTTCGTCCCATGCATATTCGGAGGTTAGCTCCTGCCGCCAGATACCTTTCGGAGTCTGATATTCAAGAATAGCGTGAGAAAGGTCTTTAAAATATTGCTCTGCTTTGCGTCTGTGTTTGGAATTATGAGGAAGCGAAACGACAAGCTCTGTAAGTCCCAGATACATCCAACCGTTACCGCGGCTCCAGTGATCTTGAGATACGCGCGCTTTATTTTTCATATAACCGCGCGACTGATGAACCAGTCCACAGGTTTTATCAAGGAAAAATTCGTACATGTTAAAGCATTGCTGCGCGGAAAAGTCAATATATTTTTCTTCATTAAGCGCAAGTCCTGTGTATAGCATAAAGGGAGTTACCGCATATACTGTATCGACCCATATTTTGTTTTTTTCAATGTCGTCCGGACGGCAAAGGATATTTTCACGGCTTACAGGGGCGGAAAGCGTTTTTTCAGCATATTCGCGTATGCTTTCTTTTTGATTTTTAAAAAAACCTGTATATGCCATCCATGCTTTGCCCGCTCCGCCTATTTTGTAATTTGCAAAATTGTAGTACGGATGCTGTATTTTGTCAGGATACATGCCGAGCATGTTTACGCATGTTTCTGTAAGCGTGTTGTCTTTTGCTTCGCGCGCGGTCTGAGCAAGTGCGAAAAGCGCAAGAAGTCCGTAATAATTATCTATTTCTCCAAGGCTCGCATATTTTTCAAATAATGCCGCGCTAAGCTCTAATGTTTTCATATGCGTCTCCTTTTTATTTGAAGCGGTTAAAGCTTTCAAAGTCGATATAGTGGATTTGTACAGTTTCAGGCATGTTTATTACTGACCATATAATAGACACAACCTCCTCGGCCTGCATAAGCTTTGATTTATCTACGCTTCGCGTTCCCCAGAACGGCGTGTCCGCGCCTGCGGGATTTATTGTTGTCACGCGTATGCCCTGTTTGCCGTATTGAAGCAGAAGTCCTTCGGAGAGCTTATTAACAGCCGCCTTTGCCATGCAGTATATCGGCGCGTTTGCATTTGTATTCCTTGCGGCTATGCTGCCCAGATTTATAATAAGAGCTGTGTCGGAGGCGTATTTTGCAAAGTGTTTGCTTGTTAGAAACGAGCCTTTAATGTTAACGTCCATAACCTTTTCATAAACTTCTACGGGGGTTTCTTTATATATATTGGGGATTGACAGACCGGCAAGATTTATAAGATAGTCGATTTTGCCAAGTTTCTCTGAAGCAGAACGCATAAATTCAGATACTTCGGATTCATTGGTAACATCTACGGCATGATGAAATACGTTGATTTTGTAATCTGTCTGCAGGCTGTCAGACTGATTTTTTAAAGCGTCCGCGTCTACGGAGCAAATAGCAAGATTAACGCTTTTTTCAGCAAACAGTCTGCAAAGTATCTGTCCCATTCCGCCGCTCGCGCCTGTCACAACCGCATTTTTTTCTTTTGAAATCATATTATTCTCTCCTTTTTTATAATAATCTTAAAAATAACCGCCGTTTTCAACAATTTTTGTCGGAGTCATACCGCTTTGCACCATTTCCTTGATGGCGACTTCATTATCGCGGATTTGTTCAGCTTTTTCAAGAACTTCCATTGCAATTTCTCTGGGAACGACAATACATCCGTCAATATCGCCGAAGACAATATCTCCGGGATAGATATGTACCTGACCAATCATAATGGGAAGCTGATATCCGATAGTCCGAAATCTTCCGAGCATTCCGTTTGAAGAGCGGAATTTGCAGAATACAGGAAAATTCTGCTCCAGTACGCGGTTTGTGTCGCGCACTCCGCCGTCTACAACAGCTCCGCGGCAGCCGCGTTTTTTTGCCGCCATAGTCATAATCTCGCCCCATTGAGCTGATTCGTCGTCGCCGTTGGTATCCCATGCTATAATGCTGAATTCGGGTATTTCTTCAAGCATTTGCGCTCGTTGTATCATCTCGTCCTGAATGTTAAGATTTTTAGAGCCTTTAATGGTGAAAGCAATACCGGCCGCTTTCATATTGTCCTTAATTGGAGCGATATTGCTTGGGAGAGTTTGATATAAAAGCTCCATTTCTCTGAGTACGTCGTTCACCATGGGCGTGGTGACAGATTCGTATCGCCGGCATATTTCTCCATCGGATATGGGAAATGGTTTGCATTTGTGTTTATTTCGGGACTGTATAAGTTTGTCTAAAGTCATATAAATACTCCTTCCTTTCTGCCTGCAAAATATATATTCGTTATTACATTTTTTGCGGACGGCTGAAATGTAATAATGGAATCAATATAATTTGTTTTTAAATGATGTCTCTGCCCCAGACCTCAATCTGAGACAGCGCGGCGAAGCCTCTTGTGGGGAAGCTTAAATCGCGGACAAGATTGGTGAGCTTAATGTTTGTAATAATTCTTGACTGAAAAGAAAAGCTTTGCGCGTTTCCGCTTTTTTGCGGGTGAACCGTTAGGCTGGTTCCGTCAGAGAATTCTATGGTAATATCTTTCCAGTATGTGTCGTGTTCTTTTCCGTCGTCTGTTCGGTAATCAGCCCGCAGATAAAACACTATTTTATCAATTTCAACGGGGCGGCCAAAATCCAGAGAGAATTCTAAATCATCACGGTCGCCGCCGCCCCATGATTGGAAAGGAAAGCCCACATGACTGCTTGTAGCTGCAAATCCGTCTATTGCATTGCGGCTTTCAAACCATATGGAGTTTCTTGTTACATGATTTGCTTTAGCATGCGGGAAATAACTATTTTGATTTGGTTTATCCGCGGGATTAAGCGCGAGATTGCGATATGCCGAAATTTCCTCGGCCGACGCGGAGCGATAGTAAAATGAGTTTAATATGTCTTTGAAAGCGTTTTTGGGATAGACCGAAAGCGCTTCGCCTGATGGGATGGAAAAGTCCATTTCGCCTGACGGAATGTATATGATGCTTTTAGGTATTCCTTTTCCCGCGCGCAGACATATATAATTACTGTTTTCTTTTATTTTTAATATACCGTTTTCTATATTCATAATCTCACCTCCGTTATAATGTTATTTTAAGGTGAGCGGTCCCAAAAGACAATGGATAAAACCATCATGTTTTTGTATAAAACTATCATATTAATGCTTTACAGATAATTTTAAGAATGTTATAATAATTAAGAGTAGAGGTGATTTGCATGAATAATGATTTGTCAGATATTATTATTTCTGACATTGGTTTTGTGATACGCCGAGAGAGTGACGCTGAATGGATGATGGAGAATCTTGTGAATAAAAATTATTTTTTGATTATCTATGCGCTTAAAGGCAAAGCGTTTTATGAGGCGGGGGGGAAAAATTTTATTGTATCGCAGGGAGACGTTATGTTTTTCAATAAGGGACAGATTCATTCAGGATATGCAGATTCCGAAAATCCATGGACATATTACACAGCAGCGTTTAACGTTATGCTGCCAGATGGAACGGCGTGCGACACGCTGTCTGTTCCCATGCTGACGCACACCTCAAATACTGAGATTTATCATAAGTTATATGAAAATATGTATTATGAGTGGGGAACCCACAACATAGGTTATGATTTATGCTGCCGAGCCGGAATATCCGAACTTATTTGCAGACTGGCGCGTGAAAATCTGGCAGAGCATAAAAAAAGCAGTGATATTGAAAACGTTAAAAAATATATGATGGAGCATTTTACGGAAAGCTTTTCGATTAAAAAACTTGCTGAGATAGCGAATGTGAGCCAATCGCATTTTTATCGTGTTTTTAGAGAGAATACAGGGATAAGCGCAAAGCGGTACTTAAATAATATAAGAATAAACAGAGCGCAGGCTTTATTGCAAAGCGGAGAATATAATGTTTCTGAAATTGCCGGCATGACCGGATACAGCGATATATACTATTTTAGCCGTATGTTTAAAAAGATAACCGGCGTTCCGCCGTCGGCATTTATACCGAGATGACGTTTTCTCGTTATTTTATTAAGTGCATTGTAAAATAGCAATAAAAATAATTTTGAGACGTCCTCCGCAAAAAGCTTTTTGTTATTTGTCAGTATTAAATTGTCCTCCGCAGGAACGAAACTGACGGGGGGTACAGTTTTCATGTTCGCGGAAAATTTTGCTGAAATATGAGAAGCTTGAAAAGCCGGCAATGTCCGATATCTGAGAAAGGGTCATGTTGGTGCTTATGAGATGTTTTTTTGCCATGGAAAGTCTTTGAGAAAGAATATATTCAAATATGGTCATGCCAACAGTTTTTTTGAATATATGACAAAGATAATATCGGCTTACATGGATTTGTTCGCAAATATCGTCAAGAGAGAAGCGTCGGTTTAAATTCTCATTTATATATTCCAATATCTTTGAAACACGATTATCTATTGTGAGCGTTAGTTCTTCATTTTGGGAATGACACGCGCA
Organism: uncultured Clostridia bacterium; assembly: GCA_949742185.1. Taxonomy (GTDB): domain Bacteria; phylum Bacillota; class Clostridia; order UBA1381; family UBA1381; genus CATJNN01. The sequence goes on from CATJNN010000163.1 coordinate 15,756, forward strand.
TAAAATATTCATGATGCAGCAGGAGACTCTGGTTTTGGTATATTGAGAATTCTCGGACAGAGCCGAGCCGATTTTAGAGAATTCTTTGTCTATATAAGCGGTTGTTTCTTCATTAGGAAGTATACAGGTTTTGCCGCCGCTTTGAAATAAATCGTCGACTATATTGCGACAGTCTGTAATTTCAGCGATTTTATTTATAAAGCTTCCGGAAACGACTATTTTTCCCCGATAATATTCCTCGGCATTTTCAGGTACGGTGCAATGAGTGTCCATTCCGTTTATGAAATATACCGCTCCGGAACGCATGGAAAACAGGCGGTCGCGCACTATAACTGAACCGCTTCCGGCACGGATAATAAGTATTTCGTAGCTTTCGCCGTGAGAGTGCCTTAAATTATTTAGTTCATCTTTTCCGTTGTCTGAATATTTAAAATCAATAATTTCTTTCATAATAGTATGATATATCCAGAATTTATATTTGTCAACATTTAAAATGTTCAAATATCCTGAAAGTTATTGGAA
>CATJNN010000164.1 GCA_949742185.1 uncultured Clostridia bacterium
ACGGCTATGTGGCTTCGGCGAAGAAAAACGGAATTGTTCAGGGGATAAGCGAAACAGAGTTTGGAGCGGGAAGAGCGATAACAAGACAGGATATGGCGGTTATGTTAAAACGCGTCTACGATATGGCGGAATGTAAAGCGGGCGGTAACGGGGCAGAATTTAAGGATTATGCTCAAATTGCGGATTATGCCAAAGAAGCGGTATCGGTTTTAAGCGGCGCGGGGGTGATTAACGGAGACGGCGAAGGGGCTTTTCTGCCGCTTGACCCCGTAACAAGAGCGCAGAGCGCGCAGGCTGTTTATAAGCTTTTAAGAATTGTAGAAAGTGAGTAAATTATGAAAAGAAACAGATTAATTACGGCGCTGCTTGTATTGGCTGTATTTTTTCAGTTGTTTTCCGGTATATGCGTTTATGCGTCGGAAAATATGGCGACTAATTCGGGCTTTGACAAAAACACGGATGGGTGGATTGCCAGATACGGCGCGACGGTGACGTGGGACGAAAACGGTCATACGGGCGGCTGCGCTAAGGTAAAGCTAAACGGCGGCTACAGCTCTATAGGTCAGAATGTTAATTTTAAAGCCGGAAGAACCTATGACATAAGTTTTTATATAAGGCTTGAGGAGGGCTCAAGCACCGTGATGGTAATTCAGAATTATTCAAGCGGCGCGGGCGGCTGGAGTTATCTTATATCGAATGAACCGATAAACGAGAAATGGAAAAAGGTAAGCATGACATATAACTGTACGGGCTATAATTCAAAAGGCGGCGAGGTTGACGGAGACGGTACTATGGAATTTAGAATAGGCGACGGTCAGACTAAGCTTACGCATTACATAGACGAGCTTGTAATACAGCAGCGTCCCTCGGACGATGACGACGACCCTGAGCCGACGGCGACTCCCGAACCGACGGTAACGCCGGAACCGTTGACTAATCGCGGAGTCAGCGAAAAGAATTTTGAGGATATGCGCGGGCATTGGGCGGAAAACGCGGTTTTAGCGCTTGCGTCAAACGGGCTTGCCGACGGAGTGGACGATATGCATTTTTCTCCCGATATAAAAATGACAAGAGCCGAGTTTACAAAGCTTGTCGTGTCAATGTTCAGACTTGAAAACAGCAGCTATAACGGCGCGTATTCCGACGTTTCGCCCGGAAGTTGGTATGCCGAGTATATTCAGACAGCAAAGGATATAGGTCTTATTTCTCCGTCTCTTACGGTGGGAGGAAAATTTATGCCCGACGAGCCGATAACTCGTCAGGACGCGGCAGTAATACTTAAAAATGCGGCGGATATAAAGGGCGTAAAGGTATCAAAGAAAACAAGAGTCTATACAGATGAAAATGAAATTGCGCTTTACGCAAAAGAGGCGGTTTCAGATGCGACGGGAATGGGTCTTACAGCGGGCTTTGACGACGGAAGCTTCAGACCTGAGGAAAGCCTGACGAGAGCGCAGGGGTTTGTGATGTTTTTAAATCTCATGAACCATGTAAGCCGCGCGGCGGTTTTTGTGGACGCGCAGACCGGAAGCGACTCAAACAACGGAACGATGGCGGAGCCGCTTGCTACAGTAGGCGCGGCAAAGGCGCTTGTACAGCGTTCCAACCAAAACATGAAAAATAATATATTTGTATTCATAAAAGGCGGAGAATATTATATTGACTCCGCGCTTGAATTTACCGAGGCAGATTCGGGCACAAATGGTTATAATATAATTTATATGTCTTACGGCGGTACAGCGAAGCTTACGGGCGGCATACGCGCGGAGGGATTTTCGCTTTATGATAACGAGCTTAATATATACAGAGCGAAAGTAGGAAAAGGCGTACAGACAAGACAGATGTTTGTAAACGGCGTCCGCGCAGTGCGGGCAAGAAGCGCATCGGGGCTTTCAAATTGTACAACGGACGACGGAAAAGTTGGACATACGACCACGGATACGTTTTTGGCGGACTACAAGCATGTAGACGACCTTGAAATGGTGTATTACGAGCAGTGGACAAATCCGCGCTGCGGCGTTTCAAAAATAGAAGTGAACGACGGTATTGCAACGCTTGTTATGGATCAGCCGGGCTGGAACGCCGTAAGAAATAAAGGCGGCACGTCTGTTACAAGCCCTGCGTATTACGAGAATGCAATAGAGCTTTTAGACGAGCCGGGAGAATGGTATCTGGATTCGCACGAGGGATATCTTTACTATATACCGAGAGCGTTTGAGGATATAAATACGGCGGACGTGGTGCTTCCCGTTGCGGAAAAGCTTGTGAATATGGAGGGCACGGCGGACGAAAACGTTCATAATATTTATTTTAAAAATCTGGAGTTTGCATATACAACGTGGCTTCGACCGTCGACCGAAAACGGTCATTCGGACGCGCAGAATAATCATATACGGCAGACGGGCGTGCCTGTAATGCCGGACAGCGCAGTAAAGGTGACGAACGGCAGATATATAAACTTCATCGACTGCAAATTCGATAAGTTGGGAATAACGGCGCTTCAGCTTTTCGGGTCAATAAAGGACTGCAATATCACGGGAAATGAATTTTATGATATTTCGGGAAGCGCGATTTCTCTCGGTCAGCCCGATACGGGGAATGCGGATATATGGAACCCGAAAGAAGAAAAATACGTTATCAGAAATAATAAGATAACCAACAACTACATTCATACGATAGCGGTAGACTATAAATCAGCGGCGGCGATATCGGCGGGCTTTCCGAAAGACACGCTTATCGCCCACAATGAGATTTTCGACGCGCCGTACAGCGGCATGCATATAGGCTACGGCTGGAACACAAAGGAAACAACGGCTCTTGAGAATTTCAGGATAGAGAATAACTACATACATTCCGTTATGAGCGACAGGATATTTGACGGCGGCGGTATTTATCTTATGGGCGCTACGGCCGGAACGATGGAAAACCCCAATCTTGTTTCGGAGAATTATATTGAAAGCATCAAGAACTATTACGGCGCGCTTTATCCCGACGAGGGTACTCAGTTCTGGAAGATAACAAAGAATGTTATAGACCTTACGGACACTCCGTACTGGTACGGAAACGGCAACAACAAGGGGCAGTCAAAATGGCTGCACTGCTGGTCGCCGACCATAAGGAACATGCAGTATGTAGATAATTATTCAACTGTCGAAAACAGGACGTATAACGGAGTTGATTCGGTATTTGAAGAAGCGCATGTATATCCCGATGCAAACTGGCCCGAAGAAGCGCAGAGCATTATGGATAAAGCCGGTCTTGAAGAGGAATATCTTGAAAGGTTTGCTGAGGACTGTATGGAGGTCAGCCTGACGGAAAATTCGTATGAGCTTAAATCAGGCGACAGCTTTAAAATTACGTTTGAAGGCAAAGGACGAAAAAAGCAGTCTGCCGGCGTGGACTACGACAATATATATTTCAGAAGCCGAAACAGCAGTATAGCCTCGGTAACCGAGGACGGTACGGTTACGGCGCTCAGTCAGGGACAGACGGCTATAGTGTGCGACGTTCTGCTTGGAGATATAATTAAAACGTATGAGGTAAGTCTTACGATTGACGATACTCTTGAAGAAATAAAGCTGAACACAAAACGCATACAGCTTGAAGAAGGCTATGATTATACAATTAAAGCGTCGGCGTATTCCAAATTCGGCAAAAAGCTGGAGCTTGACACAGTGACGGCAAAAAGCGCGGACGAGAACATAGCGAAAGCGGACGGCATGAGCATTAAGGGAATAAGCGGCGGAGAAACTCAGATTAAGGTAACCGCGTCGTATGACGGCGAGGTTACGGAAAAGATTGTTCCCGTAAAGGTGCTTGCAAAGGGCGAAGCGGCGGAGGACATTGAATACGACTTTTCCGACGAGCTTTCTCACCCCGAGGACTGGACCATGGACAACAACGTAGTAAAGGCAAAAATAACAAACGGTATGCTGGTGTCAACGCCGTCGACGTTTATTGCGTATGCGGGAGGAGAGTTTAAGGACGAACTGTTTAACTTCGATATAAAGATAAACGCGGAAAGCGGCTGGCCGTCGGTATGCTTCAGGGCGAGCGACACAACAAGCCCGTATTCGTCTGCTGATTTGTATATGCTTACTTTCGGCAAGGGAAGTCTGGAGCTTCAGAGGTTTAACGAGGGAGCGAGAACCGTTATTTACGGCGCGCAGACGGGCTATGAGTCGCTTGGCGGCGAGGCGGTGCCGTGCAGCTTTGAATACGGCAAAAAGTATACGGTTAAGTGCGGAGCGAGAAACGAAGCGGACGGAGTAAGAATAGTTGTTTACATCAATAATGTGAAGGTTATGGATTATCTTGACACGGACGAAAAAGCCATAAGAAATCAGGGATATTTTGAAGTGTATTGCAGAAGCGGAAGCATGGAGCTTACGTCTCCGTCAAGATAAAATGGTGTGATATGAAAAGACTTATAATATTTTTTATAATTGCGGCGCAGCTGATACCCCTGGGGGTATCGGCTGCCCAAACCTCCCATGAGATAAACAGATGGGTATATGAGGATTTTGAAAAAAGCGATATAAGCCATATAACGGCTGTAAACGCGTCTCTTAAAAGAAACAGCATGTATACATACGGGGCATCAAACGGCTCTCTTGAGGTTTCAGTGACAAAAAACTCAGGCGCTCCCTCGTTTAAGACGGAGCAGAAGGCGGGAGTGACGTATGATATATCCTGTTATATAAAGATGAAGGAAACGCCTTTAAAAAATCAGGTGCAGTTTATATTTCAGGCTCCGACAGAGAATGACGATACAAAAAAAGCTTATAATACCGTTACCGTTTCCGACGCGTCTCTCAAAGCGGGTCAGTGGGTGCATGTTACCGCAAGATATGTGTGCGACGGAAAAGGGAAACTGGTAGGAAACGCGGACAGGGTAAACGTTAAGGAAAACGGAACGGTCGATATAAGAATAGGAAACGGAAATATAGCGGACACCTCGGCTAATGGCAAAAGCATAGATTATTATCTTGACGATTTTACCGTTATTCCAGTGGTAAGTTCGGAGGACGGGAACTTGGTAACAGACGGTGACTTTGAGGCTCCGTCGCCGCTGAGCTCGTGGACGAAATCATCTTCGTCGGCCGTTTCGGTTGTTGAAGACGAATACGGAAAGTGCGCGTATGTCAGCGGACGTTCAAATATGTCTAATATATCGCAGACTGTTCCCGTGAAATTTAACACAGACTATACAATATCGTTTAAGCTGAAAACGGACGATGCCGATACAATAAATAAACAGGTTCAGATGATATTTGACCGCCACGCGTCGAAAACGGACGACAGCATAAAAAATTATGAATACCTGCGCGACGAAGCAAATATGACAATCGGCTCTGAGTGGACCGAATACAAAATAAATTACAGATATGATATTGAGACGGACGACGAGGCTTATCCCGCCGTTTATATAAGAATAGGCGGAGGCGACGCAAGCGATATTAAATACTATATAGACGATGTGGTTATAACCGAAACGGACGCGCCGGAAGCCCCCAGTCCTATGGATATAGCTGTTCAGGGAACGCCTAAGGAGGGCGGCGTTTTTACGGCGGATATTTCGTATGACTCCGGCGATATAGCAGGATACATAGTTTCGGTATCGAGAAAATCGGACGGCGCGGAGGCGATGGTGTACAGTGCGGTTACGGAGGAGCCTGTGTTTGAATATACGGCTTCAAACGCCGACTGCGGATATTATCTGGTGTTTAAGGCGTATGCGGTTACGGCTGACGGGAGGATAGACGCGTCGGCGTCGGAAATGACACAGGCAGTGCGCGGAAACGGAAGTATCTCGTCTGAGATTAACAATAATATATGGACTGACGCGGACAGCGAGGTGTCGGGAACGGTCAGGGTTGAAAATTCAGATAAAACGCTTAGACTTATGTCGGTTATAGCTCTTTATAACAGCGGAGGCGTTCTTGTGAAAACAGGCATGAGAATTTCCGATATAAACGAGGGAGATAACGCCGATATAAATGTGAGCGCGGAAAATGTTCAGGGCGCGGAGCATATGAAATTATTTGCGCTTGACGCGGATACGCTGGAGCCGTACACGACGGTGAAAACTATTGATAAAATATCGGGAGCGCAGCTTATTTTCGTTGACGGTGAAAACGGCAGCGATAGCGCGGACGGTAGCGCAGACGCTCCTCTTAAAACAATAAAAGCGGCAAAGGACGCGGCGGCAAAGCTTATTTCGGAAAGCGACGTTTATGTTATGCTAAAAGGCGGAACGTACCGTCTGGAAGAGCCAATAAGCTTCACACCGTCGTCGCTCGGCAAAACGCATAAAACGGTGTTCGCATCATACGGCGGCAGAGCTGAGATATCAGGAGGCAGAACCGTAAGCGGCTGGAGCGTTTACGACGCAGAAAAAAATATATACCGAGCATATGCGGGCAAGGATATTGATTTCAGACAGATGTACGTAAACGGAGCGCGGGGAATAAGAGCAAGAAGCAGCGCGGGGCTTACAAATGTGTCGATGACAGATACAGGCTACATATCGGACGATGCGTTCCTTTTGGATATAGCGAAGCCCGATAAGCTGGAAATGGTGTATCACGTAAAATGGTCAAATCCGAGGTGCGCCGTATCGTCGGTTTCGGCGGCGGACGGGAAGACCGTGATAACGATGAATCCCACGGGCTGGTCGAAAGTCAGGAATAAAGGACAAAGCTCCGTTACAAAAGATTTTATGCCGTCGTATTACGAAAATGCGTATGAGCTTATAGATGAAGAGGGCGAATGGTATTTTGATAAAGACGGGGGTTACCTTTACTATAAGCCGAGATTTTTTGAGGATATGCAGACCGCGGACGTACAGGTACCGGCGCTTGAAAAGCTGCTTACAATACGCGGAACGGCTGATAACAACGCCCGAAATCTGGAATTTGCGGATATTGATTTTAAATATACTACATGGCTTAAACCTACGCAGAACGGTTATCTTGCCGATACCCAGAACAATCACCAGTCGGGCGTTACGGGCGGACTTCCCGACGCTGCTGTGGAACTGTCGTATGTTGACGGTATAGCTTTTAAAGGCTGTGAGTTTTCAAAGCTTGGAATAACGGCTCTAAAGCTTACCGAGGGCGTAAAGAACTGCATTATAGAGGAAAACGAGTTTTACGATATTTCAGGGAGCGCGGTTTCGCTGGGCGTACCGTCGGGAGATTACAATAAATATATAAATCCCTCGGACGAAAGGTACGTCGTAAGAAATAATGTTGTAAACGGAAATTATATTCATCATACAGGCGTTGATTATATGTCTGCCGCGGCGATATCAGCCGCGTTTCCGAAAGATACGGAAATTTCAAACAATGAAATTTTCGACAGCCCATACAGCGGTATGCATTTGGGCTACGGCTGGGCGACATATGCAGATAATGGAACGGCGACCGAGAATCTGACTGTCAGCGGCAATTATATACATAACGTGCTGAACGATAAAATTTACGACGGCGGCGCGATATATACAATCGGAAATACGTCGGGGAAGGGATATAATAAGATTTCACGAAATTATATAAAGGACGTTAAAAATCATTACGGAGCCTTATATCCCGACGAAGGCTCGCAGTACTGGGAGTTCAGCTCAAACGTTATGGATTTGAGCGCGTATCCGCTTTTATACGGAGCGGGCGCGGGAAGCGGAACGCCAACTAAGTGGCTGCACCTGTGGACGGATTCGATTAAAAATAATCGCATTGTAAATAATTATTCCACAACCGCAAACAGCCGTAACGACGGCAGGGAAAACGAGGTTCAGCCTCCCGTAATATGCGACGCGTCGGCGTGGACGCCCGAAGCGGAGGACATTATTAAGGAGTCGGGCATAAGCGCGCGAACGGCGCAGAAATTTAAAAGAGGCTTGCAGGATATTGACGCGCTTACCGAATATTCGGCAAAAGCGGGCGAGGAGATAGAGCTTAGTATAGCCGCGTTTACGGGAAAGGGCGAAAAATACGACTACAGATATTCAGACATATACATGGAAAGCTCCGATACGAGCGTTGCGGTTATAGAAGACGGCTTTAAGGTCAGAGCGGTGTCAGGCGGCACGGCGTATATAAAAGCGGCGATAGCGGAGAAGGGCATAATTAAAAGTTTCCTGATGAAAATATGCGTTGAGTAAGATTTGGGGGAAGGAGAGTAGCTTATGAAAAGGATTTTAAGTATTCTTATCGCGGCGGCAGCTGTGATTACGGCGGCTGTGCCGGCGGCGTATGCAAAGCCATACAGCGATTATCCGTGGGTATACGAGGATTTTGAAGAGGACGCGCCTATAAACGCCGCCGCTTCAAACGCTTCGATAAGCAGGTTTAAGGGCGGCGCGGGCGGTACCGAGGGCGCGGCACGTATAAGCGTGAATAAAGATTACGGAACGGCAAAGTTTCCTTTAAGGCTGAAAAAAGGGACGACATACAACGTTTCCGTATGGATAAAGATGATAGGCGATATTCCCAAGAATAACAATCTTCATTTTATATTTTATATGCACCAGAAATTAAGCGACGGAAGTCCTGCGGAAAATGCAAGCTGCTTTAAGGACATTTCCGTGGGGAATATTGAATACAGTACCGAAGAATATGTGCGCGTTGCGACGACGTTTAAATATGAAGGAGTCGGAAGACTTAACGGCGCGGACGTTGAGACCTGCGACGGCGATGCAACGGTTGAGCTTCGCGTCGGGAACGGTACGCTTGCGACCACAAACGGAAGTGTTATAGATTATCTGATAGACGATTTTATAGTCGAGCCTGTTATGAAGGACGAACAGGCGGTACAGACAGATACGTCGATAGGCTTTAAAAACGGAAATTTTGAAACAGGATACGATAATTCCGTATGGAGATCTCAAAACTGTAATGTGTCGGTAATACCGGGGGCGAACGGGACAAAAAACGGTATTATGATAACTTCAACCGGAAATTACGGTCAGATAAAGCAGAGGGCGCCGATGCAGTTTAATAAGGCGTACAGGATTTCAATGTATGCCAAAGCCGGAGACGATGCCACTGTGGGAAAGGATATCAAGCTGATTATAGACCGTCAGGACGGAAGAACGGATAGCATTGTAACTCCGAATTATGAGTATTTGCCGTCGGCGGCTTTAAAAAGTACGCCACCGTCGCTTGTACTGACAGACGAATGGCAGAGGATTGAATTTATTTACAAAAACAGTATGGCGACGTTTGAGAAAAACGAACCGTATATTTATCCCAGAGTAGGCTCGGGAACTGCGAACGAGTGCTATTGTCTTGATGAAATGGAAGTGGAAGAAATTCCGGGGATTTTATATAACGGCGATTTCTCGGAGGGAATGCTTGCGTGGAAAACCGACGGAACGTCGGCGCAGACGTCGGCGGACGTGCCCGCTGCGGCGGTGTCGGATAAGAGTGTAAAAATAACGGAGAAATCCAATTACGGAGTGTTTTCGCAGGGGATAAACGTTCAGCCCGAGCATACATACAGAATATCGTTTTCCGCGAAAGGAGAGAGTTGGACGAACGCAGCGGCGGAGCAGATAGAGCTTTATCCGGTTATGGACAGATATGCGTCCAATTCAACGGATGAGGTGATTTATGAAAATCTGACTCTTGCTGACGGAAGCGCGGCTATGCTTACAAAGCAATGGCAGGATTATGAGTTTGAGTATAAATGCGAGTATTCGGGAAGCGAATACAGAGTTCCGATTTTTTATCTCCAGACGGGAGACGGGAAGCAAAAGACAACATATTACCTTCATAATGTAAAAATTGAGGATATAACCGAAAATACCGGAGAAGGGGGAGAAGAACAGGAAAGCGGAACGATATCGGACATAGCGGTTGACGGAAAGACCATAGAGGGGCAGGAACTTACTTTAACATATAACTTAACTGATGTTGAGGATATTGATGGAATTATAAAAATAATGAAGTCGTATGGTAAGGATTATGTGAGCGTTGGAAGCGCAAAACTTGACGGTTCGCCGATTAGATATACCGTAAAAGGAGGGGACGTTGGAAGCAGCCTTAGGTTTACCGCCGTGCTTGTGAACGACGAGAACCCCATAAGCGTTAAAAGCATTGTCACAGACGAGCTTGCATATTCGCTTAATATAAAGCCGCAGTTTACTTCGGATATGACTGCCTCGGAAATTACGGCTATGGTTGAGATTAGAAACAGTGACGCGGATATAAATATAACGGCGGCGCTTGCGCTTTTTGATGAAAACAATACTATGATTTCAATGACGGAGAAATCGGTAAATTCAAAAGTTGAAAGCGCGGACATTATGAGATTAAGCGTTGATAATAACAGCGCGGCAAAAAAAGCCAGACTGTATGTGTGGGAGGGAACGTCGGCTGTCGATACGACAATGAATTCCCTGATAGAGAATATATCGATGGAGTAAGGAGGATAAAATGAAACAGTTACTTGCATTAATATTATGTTTTGCGATTATGTCGTCGATGGCTGCTATTCCTGTTATGGCGGCGGGCAACGATCCGTTTGAGGGAAAGGACGACGTGACGGTTGTGTATCTGGGCGGCTCAATCACATACGGAGCGGGAGTTCCATATGCGGACAGGGAGACGGTGACATGGCGCGCGCGTATAAGTAAATATTTCGATGAGAAGTTTCCGGAAAAGCATTTTACGCATGTAAACGCAGGACTCAGCGGTACGGGAACAGATATGGGTATTATGCGTCTGGAAAGAGACGTGCTCAGTAAAAATCCCGACTATGTATTTATTGAATTTGCCGTCAACGACATAGGAAAAATCGCCGCGTCAAGACATATGGAGAGCATTGTAAGAAGTCTTCAGAGTCTTCCGAAGGTTCCTTATATAACGTTTGTATACACGGCAAGATATAATTCGGGCACACAGAGTCTTCAGAATAATTCGGCGGCGCATGAAACTGTTGCAGAGTATTATGGAATTCCATCTATTGATATGAAGCAAAATCTTGAGGATGCGATTTTAAGTACGGGCAGCATGGAGGACGGAGACAACGTAAAAAAATGGCTCGTTGATTTTACGCATCCCACGGCAGACGGATATGGCTGTTATACAGAGGCAATACAAAGCGCGCTTGAAAGCGGAGAATATTATGCGCGTCCGAATGCAAGAGAGCAAAAGCTCGATATTAACGCAGCGCCGCTTAGCACCAAGTGGATTGCCGCAAAGGACGTTGTTAAAACGGGAAGCTGGACAGAAAACAATAATGCAAGCTATGGCTGCGGCTTGACTTCGTCAACCCCGGGAGACACTTTGGAGTTTACGTTTTCGGGACCCGTGTTCGGCTTGCAGCACAGAATAGATAAGGCGGGCGGAAAATACAAGCTTTATATTGACGGCAGAGAGCTCGGAGTTGTGGACACATATTACAAAACCACATCGCAGGGGGTTCTGGGTCATCAGGAATTTGCCCTCGGAGCGGGAGAGCACAGAGTTAAGATTGAAGTCGCTGAGGGAAAAAATGAAAATATAGCTGATGGGACTGTTACGCCTGTAGCGTTCGACTGGTTTATATGTCAGAAGAATCCATCGGCGTACAGATGGATAAACGAGGATTATGAAGACGGAGATTTTCAAAATCTTGTGCCGTCAAACAATATGGAGTACGACTGGGAAACAGAAGATACGGCGGGCGGTTCTAAGGGAGCAATGAAGGTTACCGTTAAAGGAAACGCCGCTGGACCGAGTTACAGATGCGAAACATTAAACGGAACTACATATAATGTTTCCGCGTGGATTAAGGTGGCGAATATTGACGAATGGACGTTGGGAGATAACAGCGACAAGGTGCGTTTTGTGTTCCAGCCCAAGATTTTAAACGAGGACGGAAGCTGGGCGAGCGGCGAATGTTATACGGAATGCGTTGTTGAAAATACCGGTATTATAAGCGGAGACTGGGTTAAGGTTCAGACTCAGTATGTCTGCGACGGACAAGGAAGAATAGCGGGACAGACAGGAAGAGTAAAAGCGGGAGACTGGTCGAGAGTTCAGATAAGACTGGGTTCGGGCAATCTTGCCGGCACAACGGGTTCAGAGAGCGTTAATGAAGTATATTACATTGATGATTTAAGAATAGAACCCGTAAGCATCGACCCTGTGCCCGAGGAGGACGCGGGCAATATTATCAAAAAGGGCGGATTTAACAGCGAAGACGATATGTCAGCGTGGAAAAAGGACGGCGACGCGGTAATTGAATTTGCCGCGGACGCGGGCGTTGACGGAAGCGGCGCGGCGCTTGTGAAAGGAACTTCCGAAGGACAGAAAACGGTGGGCATAGCTCAAAGTGCGATACCTGTAAGAATAAACAGAGCATACAAGGTGTCATACTGGATTAAAGCGGCGAATGAAGCTGCTGAAGGAGCTTTTCCGCAGATGATTGTTGAATATAAGGGGAAGCAGACTGACCCGTCCGAAGGAAATACCGCGTATTATCCTAATTATGATATGGGCGTGACATATACAAGCCGCGTTCCGATGTCGATGGACGAATGGCAGAAGATAGAGTATATATACAAAAAGGACGGCGTAACAAACGATATATGCCTTTATCCCAACATGCAGATACGTCTGTATTCGTCGGAGTCGGGAGGAGGGGTTCTGAACGCCGCATATCCCGAGTTTTATATAGACGACATAAGAATAGACGAACTGGATATTGTATACGACGGAGATTTTGCTGTAAATCCTGCGTCGCAGGTGACGAACGCGTCCGCAAAATATAAATATCCGTGGGGTAAATACAATAACAGTCAGGACGGTATCTTGTGGGAGGAGGACGCGGACCGCGGCGGATATCTAAAAGTAAATCAGGCTAAAACAACGGAGCTTATGACATACGTCGACCTTGAAGAAGGCGAAACATATACAATGTATGTGGATGTGAAGCTAAACGACTGGTCCGATACCGAAGCGGACAAGGCGGCTCTCGGAGAGGATTTGTATATGACGGCTATTTTTAACCGCGCAAGGGGCGACCTTTCGGAAACGTATACGTCTCAGTATCAGTATGTACCGAGCAGTCCCGGCGGAACTGATAAAGAACGCTGGACGCTTACGAACGACTGGCAGACATATACCTCGGAGTTTACAGTACCGGTTCAGGCAAGCGGGGCGAAGCACAGAAGCGCATATGTAAGTTTCCGTCTCGGAAACGGCAAGCAGACTGCTGAATATTGCATAGATAATGTAAGGATTGAAAAGAAAGCGTCGGGAGCGTCACCTGTGCCTGCGCTTTCAAATATCATGGTGTCGCCTGAAACAGTTTCGGTTGGCGATGCGGTTACGGCGGCGGTGGATTACGCGTGCAGCTCTGAATGCGCGGCGTATGTTTATACGGTGTATGCAGGAAACGATGAAAGCGACTTTGTTCAGAGATTATCCAAAGAAGTTTTAGCCCCTGAGGAGATTGTGTATACTGCGTCTCAATCAGATGAGGGAAAGAAACTGAAATTCGAGATAAGGGCTGTTGCCAAAAACGGTAATTATTCTAATATAGTGTCGTTTGTGACTGAAAGAGCGGTGGAGGGCGACACGCCTACGGTAACATACGAAACGGCGGCGCATGCTGAGTTTACAAATACGGAATGGTCAAATCAACTCAGCGGAAAATATGAAATGACAGCCGATGAGAACGGAGCGGAGTTTATATGTTATCTTGCCGTTTACGATGAATACGGCGTGCTTATGAGTATAAAAACAGAGCCTAAAACTTTAAAGGCAAACACTGCCGGCCAGACGGTTATTACTGTCGCAGTGCCGAGAGGAGCTTGCAGTGCAAAGGCTATGGTATGGGATAAGAATTTTATGCCGTATTGCACAGCGGATAAAATAGAGAACGAGTAATATAAGAAAGGGTGGATTATAATGAAAAATTTAAAAAAGGTTATCTCTTTGGTTTCAGCTTTGGCGATATGTGCGGTATCGCTTGCGGGCTGCGGGAAAAGTGAAACGGCGAATATTAATTTGGATGGAAAAGATATGAGTGAGAAACTCGAAATATCATGGATGGGACTTCCGTATAATCCCTCGTCGCAGGAGGGTACGTATCCTGAGACTGTGCTTGAAGAAAAATTTAACGTTGACATTAAGCCTATTTTTCTTGACAACACAAATTATAACGATAAGAAAACAATGATGCTGGCAGGCGGCACAAAAGCAGACCTTATATATGAGCTTGACCCTGCAAAGGTAAAGCTTGACGCTGAGCAGGGGCTTATAATGGAGGTGCCGTATGAGTTGATACAAAGATACGCGCCGACTGTATATAAAATAATATGCGACGAAGCGCCCGAAGCGTGGCTTTATTCAAGAGCCGGCGACGCAAACTACGGCATACCAAATCTCAACTATAACAATGCACGGTGCAGAAGCGTTGTCTGGAGAACTGATTGGCTTAAAAATGTGGGTATTAATAAAATTCCCGAAACGCTTGACGAGATGCATGACGCGCTTTATAAATTTGCAAACGAGGATCCTGACGGAAACGGCAAAAAAGATACATACGGTATGTCGAGCGACATAACAAACTGGCATACGATGTTTACGGACGTGTTCGGCGCTTACGGCGTACTTCCGTTTGACTGGATGGGTGAAGGAACCGACGTTTCATACGGAGGATTTGCGGACGGTACATATCAGGCGCTTGAAACCTTAGCTAAATGGTATTCGGAAGGTATTATAGACCCTGATTTTATTACGGATAATATATTCTCAACGGGAAAAGACAAGTTTAAAAACGGCATCGTTGGCTTTATGAACCAAAACGGCGGCTACTGGGATTTGAAGGACTCAAACGCGCTTCCTACTGTTATGAATCAGATTAACCCGAACGCGCGTATAGAAAACGCGCTGCCGGTTAAGGGTCCCGACGGAAAAGCGGGAACTTTCTGCTGGGGTTCGCCGAGCCATGTTGTGGCGTTTGGGGCGCATCTTGAAAACGAGCCCGAAAAGCTGGTGAGAATACTTACAATGTTTGAACAGCTTGTTACAGACGACGAGCTATTAACGTCGGTTAAGCTGGGACAGCAGGGAAGACACTGGGAGTTTGCAGACAGCAGCGCGGGCTTTGACAGCGGTGTGAAATTCCTTTCGCCGTATGACGATCCGTCGCAGCAGAAAAACGAGTGTTTAATTTCCGAGTTCGGTTCAACATCATTCTTCGCTCCTGTGTCCGTTAGCTATGAAAAGGCTATGAAATATACGGAAAAAGCGAAAAAAGAGGTGCTGGACAAATATTGTCCGACAAGTCTCGGCATGACGGACGCGTTCATGAAGCCTGATACGCTTCCCTCAGCAGCGGATTATTTTGTAGACCTCCGCACAAAGCAAATTAATCTTATGGTTCAGGTTATAAAAGGAGAAAAAAGCGTGGACGCATATAAAAAAGAGTTTACGGAGATATGGAACAACGGAGGCGGTAAAACTCTTGAGTCTGAGGCGAAGGAAATGGGAGGCTTAATAGAAAAGATTTATAGCGAAGCCGGGGTAGAAAAGAAATGAAAATAGAAACACAAACCAGACCGGAAAAACTGTCTTTCGGAACAAAAGCGAAAAATCTTCTGAGACAGTATAAAAAGCATTATCCGTTGGTGCTTATGATTTTGCCGGGACTTATAGCGCTTATACTTTTTAATTATCTCCCTATTTACGGCGTTACAATAGCCTTTAAGGATTATAAAATCCTTAAAGGCATTACCGGAAGCGATTGGGTGGGATTTGCAAACTTTGCAAAGCTTTTCTCGGGAAACGACTTTTGGCATATACTGAGAAACACGGTTGTGATAAGTCTTTTAAAGCTTGCGTGCGGACTGCCCGCCCCGATAATACTCGCGCTTCTTTTAAACGAGGTAAAGCACAGCGCGTATAAAAAAGTTATTCAGACGTTTACGTATATACCGCATTTCTTCTCATGGGTCGTTTTGGCGGGTATAATCACAATGGTGTTTTCAACATCGGGACCTATAAATGTTATTTTGCAAATATTCGGATTTAATGAGCCGCTGTCGTTTTTCAGCGACGGAAAGCTGTTTATCGGAATGATTGTCGGCACTGCCGTATGGCAGGGAGTAGGATGGGGAGCGATTATTTATATAGCGGCTCTCTCGGGCGTCGATGATTCTTTGTATGAAGCGGCAATGATAGA
>CATJNN010000165.1 GCA_949742185.1 uncultured Clostridia bacterium
ATTCCCCAATATAACGCCGTATTAAAAAAATGATTGACGCTGTTGCGATAAACGGGAAAGTCGTATGTATAGAAATAAACCGAAGAATTGAAAATTCAGGGCTATATGTTTCTGGAGATGAACAGAATATAGACCGGTTTGACACGGAAAAAATGAGACAGTGGCAAAATGAATTAAAAAATGGAGACCGAGACTTTCTTTTGGGATCAAAAATTCCAATTTTAATGGAGGAATTTGGATTGTCTGATGTTTCAGTCAGAGTAAACGACTACGTTGAATATATCAGTCCATCCCAATGCGACTATGACACTCATATGAAACACTTTAAAAAAGAGCATGCTTTGGAGCAAGATAAAAACTTATATGCTGTGAATATGAGAGGTATGCTTATTTCATTCGGTACAAAACAATAAACTCATAAAGCAAAAAATAGACTGATGCGTGGAACATCAGTCTATTTTTTGGTGGGATTTTTAGTATGTACTAAAATCTCGTAGAATGGGATGTATTTAATCTACGTTTATTATTATACCAAATATTTTAAAAAATGCAATACTTTTTTACAAAAAAATTTCACAAAAAACAAAATATGTTGTGGTTCTAATTTGTATAAAGCACAATATATAGTGTTAAAGTATATTTATCCACCGCCAGAATAAATGATTGATTATGTCGATAAAGTGTGCTAAAATATAATTAACAAACAAATTTGGGAGGTACGCTTATGAGTAGGGCGGACGAGCTTTTTATAGAAAATTGCAGGGATATACTGAAAAACGGCGTTTGGGACACAAACTGCAGCGTGCGTCCTAAGTGGGACGATGGCTCGGCGGCGCATACCGTTAAAAAATTCGGTATAATTAACCGATATGATTTATCCAAAGAGTTTCCTGCTTTAACAATTCGCCGCACCGCGCTCAAAAGTGCTGTGGACGAGCTTTTATGGATATGGCAGAAGAAATCTAACAATATTCATGATTTAAACAGTCATATATGGGATCAGTGGGCTGATAAAAACGGCAGTATCGGCAAAGCGTACGGCTATCAGCTCAGTATTAAGCATAAATACCGAGAAGGAGAATTTGACCAGGTTGACCGTGTGCTGTATGATTTAAAGCACAATCCGCAGAGCCGCCGTATTATGACTAATATATATAATTTTTCAGATTTACACGAAATGAATCTGTATCCCTGCGCATACAGCATGACATTTAACGTATCTGGAAACACTCTCAACGCGATTTTAAATCAGCGTTCTCAGGACATGCTGACGGCAAATAACTGGAATGTATGTCAGTATGCGGTGCTGGTTATGCTGATGGCGCAGGTTTCGGGGCTTCGCGCAGGCGAGCTGGTGCATGTCATAGCCGACGCGCATATATACGACCGGCACGTTCCCATTGTGGAGGAAATAATTTCCCGAAAACCTTATAATGCGCCGCGCGTGACTATAAATCCTGAAATAACCGACTTTTATAAATTTACGGCAGACGATATTATTGCTGAAGATTATCAATATCATAAGCTGGATCAGAAAATACCGGTGGCAATATAAATATTACTAATAAAATCATTTTTACAGGAGGACAAAGCATGAAGCTGATTGCGGCGGTTGATAAACACTGGGGAATCGGAAAAAACGGAGATTTACTGTTTCATATTCCGGAAGATATGAAATTCTTTCGTTCTATGACGGAGGGCAATATCGTTGTTATGGGAAGAAAAACGCTTGAATCCATGCCAAACGGCAAACCGCTTAAAAACCGTATAAATATTGTTCTTTCGCGGGATGCGGCATATACTGCCGAGGGCGCGCGGGTATGCCGCACGGATAAAGAACTCTCCGAAGCCCTTAGCGACGCGGATAAAGACGTTTTTATAATAGGCGGAGCTCAAATATATAAGCAGTATCTCGATAAATGCGACACAGCGTATATAACGCATATTGACGCGGACGGAGACGCGGAAGTTTTCTTTCCGGATATCTCTCTTATGCCCGAATGGAGACTGACGCAAAAATCAGAAAAAAAAGAGCATAACGGATTGCAGTTTTGCTTTGCAACCTATGAAAAAAATTAAAAATATATAGGAGTATTCGCATTGATAAATATACGAAATGAAAAAAAAGAAGATTACAGAATTGTAGAAGAAATAACAAGAAAAGCTTTTTATAACCTTTATGTTCCAGGCTGTACTGAACATTATCTGGTTCATATAATGCGCGGACACAAAGATTTCATACCGGAGCTGGATTTTGTTATTGAGCTTGACGATAAAATTATTGGAAATATTATGTACACAAAGGCTGAACTGCTTGACCAAAACGGAGAACGGAAAGAAATTTTAACTTTCGGTCCTGTCTGTATTGAGCCTAAATACCAACGAAAAGGCTACGGACGAATGCTTATAGAGTATTCGTTTGAAAAAGCGGTCTCATTAGGTTATGACGTGATTGTTATATTTGGAAACCCTGCAAATTATACAGGACGCGGATTTAAAAGCTGCAAAAAGTTTAATGTTTGCACAGATAACGGAAAGTATCCAGCTGCAATGCTGGTAAAAGAGCTTATCCCCGGCGTTCTGGACGGCAGGAAACGTATATATCATGACAGCCCTATTATGTCGGTCTCCGAAGAGGAAGCGCGGCAATATGACGACTCGTTAGAAAAAATTGAAAAAAAGATTTTACCGAGTCAGGAGGAATTTTATATTATGTCTCATTCTTTTGTTGAATAAGACGGCAGTATAATATCTATTATGTTTTAATAAAAAGGCGGGATATATATGATAATGGATTTGCATAACCACACAACCTATAGCTACGACGGCTCAAACACACCCGAGGAAATTATAGAAAACGCTATTGCGCACAACTTGGATATTGTTGGCATATGCGACCACCAGTTCAGCGTTCGGGAGCGGCTTACGGAATATATCCGCCATATTCGCCTCTGCCGCGATAAATATGCGGGACGCATACGGGTTATGTGCGGCTTGGAGATTGGAATGCGTCCGTCGCCGCCGGATTTGTTGCCGTCTGTTTCAGACGAGCTTGATTATTGCCTTTTTGAATGCTTAGACAGCCCGCGCGGCGAGGATTTATATGAGTTTTTAGAATGGAGAAGGCTTTTTAAGTGCAAAGCAGGGCTTGCTCACACAGATATTTTCTCGCTTTCCGCCCGATACAGACTGAATATGCTAAACGTGCTAAAAAGCTACAATATTTTCTGGGAAATTAACATCTCGGGTAATTATCCGTATTACTATGATTTTTTAACTAATGAAGAAAAGCGGCGCGCTGTTGCTGAAAGCGGTATAACTCTGACCATAGGCTCGGACACGCATTGGATACGCGAATATAACGATTCAAAGATAAAAAAAGCGAACGCGCTTGCGGAGCTTCTTGGTAATCCGCTTGTATTCGGGGAAGGTATTTAATGAAAAAAGAAAGAATTGCAGGAATTGATATTGTGAAAACCATTGCGGCTGTGTTTGTGGTGTCCATTCATCAGATTGCACAGACGCATATAATGGCGGTTAATCTTTCTGGAGCGGCGCCTTTTGCTCTCGTTATGTTCAGATATATCGTTATGGCATGCGTGCCGCTGTTTATTATGTCTACCGGCTACTTGCAGATTAATAAAGAGCCGACAAAAAAGTTTTATCTGGGAATTTTGCCGATATTGGCGAGCTATCTGTTTTCGAGTATCTTTGCAGTATGGGTTAACGTGCGTATGACCGGAGAACAGTTCCATTTAGGCTGGAGTATTATTCATATATTCAATTTTACGGAAAACAATTATGCGTGGTATGTGGAAATGTTTATAGGGTTGTATCTGATAATTCCGTTTTTAAATAAAGCGTATAATTCTGTTGAAAAAAAATCAGCAAAACAGATTATGATTGGAATTTTTGTGTTTTTAACAATTCTTTCAGGATTTCCGCTTATATTTAACACTAAAACTTTTTATTACGACGTTCTGCCCGATTATTGGGCGGCAATGTATCCTATAACGTACTATTTTATAGGCGCATATTTTAAAGAATACCGCCCCAAAATAAACAAAGCTCTGAATATTCTGCTGATTATCGCGTGCACCCTTATCCCGACAGTGATTGAGTTTATAGTCGCCCACGGCGGCGTATTTGACGACTACGCATATATATTTAATGGATTTAACAGTCTATCTGCATGCGTTATCGCCGCGCTGATATTTATGCTGTTTTATAATGTTGATTTTAAGCTCCGCTCCGCAAAGACGGCTGTAAAGAGCATATCGGTGGCTTCGCTGGAGATTTATTTGTGGTCTAATTTAGTCGAGAAGTGTGTGTATCGTTACATTGATATACCGCATCCGTGGAAACTGCCCGCAATGATTGGAATTGTGTTTGTATTGTCGTTCATTTGCGCTAAAGCACAGAGAGCATTATTCCGGATGGCAAAAAAAATATTTTCTTTTTCTTTACCACAAAACAAAAATATGTCGGTCGGGCAATAAGATATACGTGATAATAAAATATAAATTATCTTTACCGTCTGTTTTAAAATACCGTTAATAAAAAATCGGAGTACAAAACCCCGATTTTTTATTGCTTGATTCATAATTAATCAAAATCCGTCTCCGATTAAACAATCCAAATTAAATATTCATTCCGTCAGTTTAAAGATCCAACTAATTTATACATTCATTCTCTTCCCCGCGCCATGTATAATATGTACTAATATCCCAAAGTACCGTCCAGCGACTCGTCATTATCAATCCAGTCGCGCACCTCAATCACACGATAATCGTTTTCGGTGTCCCGGATGACTACGCGTTCAATTCCCGCATTAATAACCAGCCTCTTGCACATACTGCAGCAGCAGCTATTAGCCACAAGAGAATGAGTGTCCATCTCAATTCCAACCAAATACATAACAGCGCCTATCATATCGCGTCGGGCCGCTGATATAATTGCGTTCGCTTCTGCGTGCACGCTCCGGCAAAGCTCATACCTCTCCCCGCGCGGAATTTTCATCTCTGTACGAATACATTTTCCAAGCTCACTGCAGTTTGCCCGTCCGCGAGGCGCGCCCACATAGCCCGTTGAAATAATCTCGTCATTTTTTACAATAATCGCGCCGTAGTTGCGTCGCAGACACGTTCCTCTCTCTGCGACAGTCTGCGCTATATCCAGATAATAATTATACTTGTCCCGCCTTTTCATCACCGTCAGCTCCCTTCACAAAACCATTTATGTCCTGCAATCTTTTATAATATCTAAGCGATTCAAATTCATGCTCCAGATGATATGAAGCATATCTCTCCGATAATTCGCTCACACGCTTTATAACCTCGTCTGGAGCGCGGAACGAAAACAACTTTTTATCATCCGCGCATATTGCATAACGCATAATAAGCAGCATAAGCTCGTCCAGCCTGCTGTCGCTGCGCGAACCGCACTGCGAGCACAAAACCGCGCCCGACCTTATTCTGAAACGCGCGCCGGCGTTCGCCTTTCCGCATTGCGCGCAGACTCCAAGCTGCGGCATGAAGCCGCCCAGCGACATCGCCCGCCACTCAAACACCGTTTTTATTTTTTCTAACGGTATATTCTTATATGCGAGCGCATAAAGCGTGTTTAAAAACAAACGAAGCAGCGCGGCGTCGGGATTTGCGCTGTCTAAAATATGATACAGTACATCGGCAAAATATGTACCGAGAGCCAGCTTTGAAATATCCTCCTGTATTGGATAAAAGCTGTCAATCGGCGACACGGAATTAACGTTTGCAACGTCGCCTCCGCCTCTGTACAGCATAAATTCTCCGAAACACAAAAACTGGCTCGCCGCTGACTGCTTGCTTCGAGTGCGGCGCGCTCCGTGCGCCGCAGCCTTAATAATACCGTGCTCCTCAGTGAAAATTGTCAGCATCCGGTCGGCTTCCCCATAATCCCGCTGACGTATCACTATCCCTTTTGTTTTTATATTCGCCATCTTGCTCCTCGCCTATCTGTTTATACATAAGATACGCGTCTATTTCTCCTGTGTCTGAAAAACGCTGCCAAAAACTTTGCTGCATACTCATATATGATTTCCTCCAAACGCTGTGTTTGAATTTATCATACGAACTTATCGGAATGTTTATACTGGCACTTCCTGCATGCCAAGGCTAAGACTGTCAGCGTTCATATCCGAAACTTTTTATAAGCCCCGCGTTATTTCGCCAATCTGTTTTAACCTTAACCCATAATTGAAGAAACACTTTTTTATCAAGCATTTTTTCAATATCCGTTCGTGCCATTGACCCTATTTTTTTCAGCATCTCTCCGTTTTTTCCTATAATAATCCCCTTATGACTGCCTTTCTCGCAGTAAATACTTGCCGCTATGTTTGTGATAGTTTTCTTTTCTTCCATTTTTTCAATTTCAATAGCAATCCCGTGCGGCACCTCCTTGTCCAGAAGCCACAAAAGCTTCTCTCGGATAATCTCCGCCGCAATTTGCTTTTCCTGCTGGTCTGTAATCATATCATCATAATAAAATTTGGGTCCCTCGGGCAAACATTCGGTTATATCGTTTAAAAGAATTTCAACTCCGTCGCCTGTTTGTGCGCTGACCGGCACAATCGCGTGAAACGTATTAAGATTACTGTAATCGGCTATCAGCGGGAGAAGATTTTCCTTGCGCACCTTATCCACCTTATTTAAAACGAGTATACACGGCGCGCCCGCCTTGCCGGCATTCACGGCGATTTCCCGCTCCATTTTCTGAATAGGGCGCGTCGCGTCGACTACAAACAGTAAAACATCCATCTCGTTCATGGACTCGTTTGCCACATGCACCATATACTCTCCCAAACGCGTTTTCGGTTTGTGTATTCCGGGAGTATCTGTAAACACTATCTGCGTGTCGCCGGTTGTGTAAATTGCAAGTATTTTATTTCTTGTAGTTTGCGGCTTGTCCGAAATAATCGCTATTTTCTGTCCCGCTATACGGTTTAAAAGAGTGGATTTCCCCACATTCGGCATACCTATAATTGCCGCAAATCCTGATCTAAACTGGTTATTCGCTATTCTCATCATATTTCCCTTTCTATTAATTGAAATCCGTGCGGCAAAAGCTCCAAAAGCGTATATTCGCATATTCCGCGTTCCGTTTCAACAACAACTGTTATATCAGGAGCCAATTCCGACAGCATTTGCCTGCATATACCG
Organism: uncultured Clostridia bacterium; assembly: GCA_949742185.1. Taxonomy (GTDB): domain Bacteria; phylum Bacillota; class Clostridia; order UBA1381; family UBA1381; genus CATJNN01. The sequence continues at coordinate 7,197 of CATJNN010000165.1, forward strand.
CAAGGATACGCGGGCGCCGTTCCGCTGCCGGTTACCGCTATTTTCACAAAATCACGGCTTCCTTCCGAAACCGCCTTACAAAGCGCCGTCTGTTCAGCGCATACTGCCGCTCCATATGAAGCGTTCTCAACATTGCAGCCCGCATACACCCTTCCGTCGGCGCACAAAACCGCCGCGCCAACAGCATATCCCGAATACGGCGCATACGCGTTTTCCCGCGCTTTTCTGGAGTATATCAAAAGCTCTTCATTTGTCATTTTTTTCCTCCAAAAACAAGCAAAATTACGTCAAAAACCATAACCACACAAACCGCTGTCATTGCCGCAGGATTTTTCCATATATTCTGAACGGTTCGGCAGAGCTTCTCCAAATCACCAAACAGACAAATCCCCAC